>JAGDAX010000141.1 GCA_017848335.1 Clostridia bacterium
CTCCGGCCTCTAGCCTCCGGCCTCTAGCCTCCGGCCTCTAGCCTCCGGCCTCACCGTCGAGGCCGGGCACCCGGCACTCCGTTTATCCGCTTGCAAAAGCCGCTCTTCGCGTGTAAAATTACCGGTGTGAAAAGCGCGGGAAGGGAGCTTTCGTAAAGGGTTTTATGGACGGCAAGACAAACGCCATGAGAATACTTGAGGAGGCCGGCGTCCTTCTCTCCTGCAGGGAGATCGACGGCGCTTTTGAGGACTCTTCCGCCGCGGCGGACAGCCTCGGTATCCCGAGAGACATGCTCTTCAAAACCCTTGTGACGCGCGGCAGGAGCGGCGCATACTACGTCTTCATGGTGCCTGCGGAGGAGAGCCTTGATCTCAAAAAGGGCGCGGCGGTGTTCGGCGAGAAATTCATCGGGCTCATACCGCAAAAGGAACTTCTGAAGCTCACGGGATATATTCACGGGGGATGCTCTCCGGTGGGTATGAAAAAAGCTTTTCCGACGGTCATTGACGAGACGGCTATCCTTTTTGAGCGGATATTCTTCTCCGCCGGGCGCGTGGGGTGCCTTGCCGAGGTGCTTTGCGGGCGGTTTATTGACGGATTCGGCGTCAGGGTCGCCGACGTAGCGGAATTTGATTCTTGAATTTAAAGGTGCAACATGAAAATTACGGTTCTTGACAGAAACACTGTTACGATGGGGGACCTGGACTTCGGCCCTCTCAAGAAGCTTGGCGACGTGACGTACTTCGACGCGCTGCCCGAGAATGAGGTGGTGCCCGCTCTCAGGGGCGCCGATGCGGTGATCCTCAACAAGGCGAGGATCACCCGCGAAGTCATTTCGCAGCTTCCCGACCTCAAATACGTGGGCCTTTTCGCCACGGGGTACAACAATATCGACTGCGCGGCGGCCCGTGAACGCGGCATCGACGTGGTGAACGCCCCGGGCTACAGCACGGCTTCGGTGGCACAGCTTGTGTTCTCGTTCATTTTGAGCTTCGCCACCAGCATCGCGGAATACGACGCCTCGGTTCACAGAGGAGAGTGGGTCTATTCAAAGACCTTCGCGTATTTTCCGTACCGCCTTACCGAGCTCGAGAATAAAACCCTGGGCATCGTGGGCTTCGGGGCCATCGGGAAGCGCGTCGCGGCAATAGGCGAGGCTCTCGGCATGAACGTTATCGTCTATTCCCGCCGCAGGTACGACGACTGCAAATACAGGCAGGTTGAAAAAGCCGGGCTGTTCAGCGAGAGCGACTATATCTCGCTTAACTGCCCGCTTAACAGCGGCACCGAGAAGCTTGTCAGCGAGGAGACCATCGGCCTGATGAAGAAAACTGCCTTTATCGTGAACACGTCAAGAGGCGGCGTGGTGGATTCGAAGGCATTGGCGGACGCCCTCAACGAGGGCAGGATCGCAGGCGCAGGGATCGACGTGCTCGTGAATGAGCCCATGCGCCCGGACGACCCGCTGCGTACCGCCAGGAACTGCAAAATAACGCCCCACATCGCATGGGCCTCCAAAGAGGCGCGCGAACGTCTCATCGTCATGGTGACCGAGAGTCTGAGGCTGTGGCAGGAAGGGAAGCCGAGATTCGTGGTAAATTGACCTTTTGGGAAGCAATCAGATGTGCGGCATCAGACGTGCGGCGGTGCATCCGGCGCGGAGCGCGGCATCAGACGGACAGACTGACAGAAGGCGCAGAACAACAATAAGAGAAACATAGCAAGAGATAATAATAGAATTTAAGAAAAATAAGAAGCAGCAAATAATAAGAAACAGCAAAAAACAAGCCCCGGGATCCCGGGGCTGTTTAAATACAACGCGGCGCGGAGTGCGGCGCGGAGTGTGGCGAGGAGTGTGGCGCGGAGTGGCGCGGTCTCAGGCTTTTCCAAGAAGCCGCGCGGCCGGTCCGGGTCAATCCAGCACCTTAAGGCAAATATCCGGGCTGATGCCCAGCTTCGAGGTGATGCCGGCGACCTTGTTCTCGAGGTCCTCGGGAGACGTGGCGGCGAGGATTATTGCCGCGTTCTCGGGGTAGTGGGCTGAAAGCGTGAAGCCGCAGTCCTCGGCTGCCTTGGCGTCCTCGTCGGAGGCGATGCCGCTGAACCTCAGGTAGTATCTGCTCTCGCCGGGGAACCTGATGAGCTTTGCGTCCTTATCGACGAAGCCGGGAAGGGTGGCGTCGGTGCTGCCCTTGACGATCTCGATGATGTCGCCGCAGACAGCGCTGGCGGTGGCCTGCTTGCCCGCGCCCTGGCCGTAGAAGAACGTGCGGTCTGTGTAGGAGCCGCTCACGAGAATTCCGTTGTAAACGTCTCTGACGGAGAACAGAAGATTGTCGGGCCCGACGAGCATGGGCTCGACGGAAGCGGAGATGCCCTCAGGAAGCCTGAGGCTTTCGGCGATAAGCTTGATCCGGTGGCCTGTGAGCGCCGCAAGGTCAATATCGCAGGGCTTTATGTCCCTGATGCCGCGGCAGGAGACGTCGTGGTAGCTGACGAACTCGTCGTAGGCCACGGAGGAGAGGATCGCGATCTTTCGGGCGGCGTCGAAGCCGTCAATGTCAGCCGACGGGTCAGCTTCTGCATAGCCGAGCGTCTGCGCTTCCTTGAGAGCGCTCTCGAAGGGGATGCCGTCGTCCTCCATTCTCGTGATTATGTAATTGGTGGTACCGTTAAGGATGCCCTGAATGCCGGTGATCTCATTGGCCCTGAGGCATATGCTGAGGGGTCTGATGACGGGGATGCCGCCGCCGCTGCTGGCCTCGTAAAGGAACCGGACGCCGTTGCTGAAGGCTGTCCTGGTAAGGTCGCGGCCGAACTCCGCCACGACTTCCTTGTTGGATGTGATGACGTGCTTGCCGGCCTGGAGCGCTTTTTGGGAGAGGCTTGCCGCGAAGCCGAGGCCGCCGATCGTGACGACCACTGCGCTGATCTCGGGGTCCCCGAGGATATCCTCCGACTCTGTGGTGGCGAAGGGCTCGTACCTGGTGCCCGTGAAGTCACGGATGTCCAGAATCTTCTTGAGGGAGACCTCGCGCCCGAGCTGCTTTGAAAGACGTTCGCCCTGCTCGATAAGTATATCCGCGACGCCGGAGCCGACGACTCCGCATCCTGCAATGGCAATTCTGAAAGGTGTGTTATTCATAAATAAACTCCTCCGCTTTCTTTTTCATGTCGGACACTTCGACGGTGTCCGTAAATCTTATTTTCTTTTGGAACAGACCCGCAAGGGGCTTCGGGACGGGTTCGCCCGTCTTCTGCTCGAGAAGCCCGGGAATATCCGCCTCCGTCACGCCGCGGAGCGCTTCCTTGCCGAAAAGGCTCTCGGCGACGCTTGCGTTGAACTTGAAGGGGCTTGCGGTGGAAACGCAGACCGTGCGGGTACCGTCGCCCGAGGCTTCCCGGTACTTGCCGTACACGTTCACGCCCACTGCGGTGTGGGGATCGATAAGGTAGCCGAAGCCGCGGTAGACCTCGCTTATCGTCTGCATGGTCTCGGCCTCGGTCGCGCTGCCGCTCGCAAAATCAGCGTCGACAGCGTTCTGCGTGGCCCTGTCGACGGTGTATGCGCCCTCTGAGGAGAGCTTTGCCATAAGTCCGGCAACGTATTCGGGGTTCCTTCCGGAGGCGTCGTGGATCAGCCGCTCCAGATTGGAGGAGACCAGTATGTCCATGGCCGGAGACATAGTGATCTCGAAGGGGCGGTTCTTGTCGTAGACGCCCGTCCTGATGAAATCGGAAACCACGCTGTTGGTGTTGCTGGCGCAGATGATTTTCCCGACGGGAAGGCCGGCCTTTTTGGCGTAATAGCACGCGAGAATGTCGCCGAAGTTGCCCGTGGGAACGCAGAAATTGATCCGGTCGCCGAACAATACCGCGCCGCGGCGGACAAGCTCAAGATACGTGTGGAAATAATACACGATCTGGGGGAGAAGTCTGCCCCAGTTGATGGAGTTGGCGCTCGAAAGCATTCTGCCGGAAGCCGCAAGCTCAGCCGCGAAGGCTTTGTCGCCGAAAATCCTTTTGACGCCTGTCTGGGCGTTGTCGAAGTTGCCTTTGATCGCGCATACGCTGACGTTGGAGCCTTCCTGCGTCACCATCTGGAGACGCTGCGTCTCGCTCACGCCGCCGTCCGGGAAGAACACCATGACCTTTATGCCGGGTACGTCCCTGAAGCCTTCGAGGGCTGCCTTGCCGGTGTCGCCGGAGGTGGCCGTCAGGATCGTGATCTCTTTCTTTTCGCCGCATTTTTCAACGGCCTTGACCATGAGGCGGGGAAGCATCTGAAGAGCCATGTCCTTGAAGGCGCAGGTGGGGCCGTGCCAAAGCTCCATGACTGACAGGCTGCCGTCAAGCGTCGTCACGGGCACGGTAATTTCCGGGAATTTGCCGTCGCCGTAGGCCTTTTGGGCGCATTCGAGAAGCTCATCCGCTGTGAAATCGTCCGCGTAGGCAGACATGATCCGGGCCGCCAGCCCGGTGTATGTCAAGGGGAGCATTTCCGCGAGATCGTCGTGCGAAAAGCAAACGTCTTCCTCAGGGACGAAAAGACCTCCGTCCGGGGCGAGTCCTTTTACAACTGCTTCGGAAAAGGTTGTGCCGGCGTCTGAGCCTCTGGTGCTGACGTATTTCATAAAAGCCTCCTGTAGAATGTCGAAGCGTTTGATCGCCATCAGCCTTGCGCAAGCAAGGTGTGGTAAATTTTTATTATAATTTCACCGGGCGTGCGTGTCAAGTTTTTTCGCGATCCGGCGAAGAGCCGGCGAAGAGCTGGCGAAGAGCAGAAAAGAGCGGAACGAGGAGCGGATGAAGCACGGAGCGCAGAGCGGACGAAGAGCGGAACAAGGAGCGGACGAAGCGCGGCGCCGGGCGGCCGGAAGCAGCCCGGACAGGCAAAAAAGGTCGAATAATCTACATTAGAAAGCTTAAAAAAAGCTTAAAACGTATTTTAAAATACAGTTGACAAGGGCTGTCAAACGTGTTAAACTCTTAAACTGCAGTATTTTGCATTTCAAAGTGCTGTGACCTGTCGCATTGATAGTTTAGTTTATTATATATAAGAGGCTGCGCCGGACCGTATGATTGCGCTCCGGGGCGGGCCACACGATAGAACAGATGCTTTGCATTGATCGCCTTGGCGGACGTTGTCCCGGAGGCAGGAAAAATCTAATATTTGAGAGTATTTCTTACAGACAAGCTTTGAGGTGATTTTTAAAAATGGTTAAGGTACATGAGGTTGCACATGGTAAAAGCAAAAGGTACAGCTACTCAAGAAACAAAGAAGTCTTTGAGATGCCCAACCTTATCGCTATCCAGAAGGATTCCTACAAAAATTTCTGTGAAGTAGGGCTTAAGGAAGCTTTTCGCGACATTTCCCCGATTACCGACAGCACAGGCAAGCTGCAGCTGGAATTCGACGGATACACCATTGAGGACAAAACCAATTATACCATCGAGCAGTGCAAGGAAAGGGACGCTACGTATTCGTCCCCTCTTAAGGTGAACGTACGCTTTATCGACAAGAACAGCGGCGTCCAGAAGGAAGAGACCATATTCATGGGCGACTTCCCCCGCATGACCGATAACGGCACGTTCGTTCTGAACGGCGCTGAGCGTGTTATCGTCAGCCAGCTGGTCAGGTCTCCCGGCGTGTACTTCGAGAAGAACATCGACAAGACCAAAAACCGCGAGACCGTCAATATGACGATCATCCCCAACCGCGGAGCCTGGATCGAGTGCGAGATCGACCATACGGACGTGGTGCAGGTGAGGATCGACCGCAACCGCAAGGTCTGCATGACTACGTTCCTGCGCGCTCTCGGATACAATTCCGACGACGACATCAGGCAGCTGTTCGCTATTGACGGGCACGCCATGGCGACGCCCGAGGCCGTTGCCGAGTGGGGCGGTCTTGACGAGAGGATACTGAACACCATCGCCAAGGAAACTCCTGTTCGTTCGAAGGACGAGGAGATCATGTCCAACTCGGAGAGAGCTCTTCTCGAGATACACCGCAAATTAAAGCCCGGTGAGCCCGCTACCGTGGATTCCGCAAGGAGCCACCTTTTCGGTATGCTTTTCGAGCCCCGCCGCTATGACCTTGCCAAGGTCGGCCGCTATAAGCTCAATAAAAAGCTTGCTCTCGGCGCCCGTATCACCGGCTACAAGACCTTCTTTGATATCGTCGACCCCGAGGGAGGAGACCTGCTCGCAAGGGCGGGCGAAGTGCTCACCGAGGAGATGGCCTTCGCTGTCCAGGACGCCGGCATCAACGACGTGGTCATTGAGATCCCCGGCTCGAGGCCTGTGAGGATCATCGGAAACAACACCGTTTCCATGAAGAACTTCGTGGACTTCGACCCCGCCGAGATCGGTATCAGGGACAGAGTCAACTACACGGCCCTTATGGAGCTCCGCGACGCTTACAGCGGGGATCCCATCGAGGTTCAGAAAAAGAAATTCAGCGAAAATATCAACGAGCTTCTGCCCAAGACCGTCACGGAGAGCGACATTATCGCGTCTCTCAATTACATTCTGTACGTGGGCGACGGCGTGGGCTTCTTCGACGATATCGACCATCTGGGCAACAGGCGTATCCGCTCCGTGGGCGAGCTGCTTCAAAACCAGTTCAGGATCGGTCTTGCCAGGCTTGAGCAGGGCGCGAGGGACAGAATGTCCTCCATGGAGGCCGCCACCATCACGCCTACGGCGCTGGTGAACATCAGGCCCATCAATGCCGCCATCAAGGAATTCTTCGGATCCAGCCAGCTGTCGCAGTTTATGGATCAGACCAACCCGCTGGCGGAGCTGGCCAACAAGAGACGTCTTTCCGCGCTGGGCCCCGGCGGTCTCAACCGCGACCGCGCCACGTTCCAGGTCCGCGACGTGCACTATTCGCACTACGGCAGGATGTGCCCGATAGAGACGCCCGAAGGCCCCAACATCGGTCTTATCGGGTCGCTCAGTACCTACGCGAGAGTCAACGAATACGGCTTCATCGAGGCCCCCTACCGCCGCTTCGACAGCGAAAAGCAGGTGGTCACCGACAGGATCGACTATCTCATGGCCGACGAAGAGGACCGCTACGTGGTGGCGCAGGCCAACGAGCCTCTTGACGAGGACGGACACTTTGTGAATTCCAAGGTGGTCTGCAGATACAAGGACGAGTTCATTCAGGTGGAGCCTGAGCGCGTAAATTACATGGACGTTTCGCCCAAGCAGGTGGTCTCCGTGGGCGCGGCCATGATCCCGTTCCTCGAGAATGACGACGCCTCCCGTGCGCTCATGGGATGCAACATGCAGCGTCAGGCAGTGCCGCTCATCAGGTCCGAGGCTCCTATTGTCGCGACCGGTATCGAGTACAAGGCGGCCGTGGACTCCGGCTCGGTGGTGCTGGCCAAAAAATCCGGTACCGTGAAGGACGTCACCGCCAGATACATTGTCATCGACAACGACGACGGCACCGAGGAGCTCTACCACCTCCTGAAGTTTATGCGGTCCAACCAGGACACCTGCATCAACCAGAAGCCCATCGTCCGCAAGGGCGAGAGAGTGCTCGAAAATCAGGTCATCGCCGACGGTCCTTCCACCGACAAGGGCGAGATCGCGCTCGGCCGCAACATGCTGATCGCCTTCATGACCTGGGAGGGATACAACTACGAGGACGCCGTCCTTATAAGCGAAAAGGTCGTCAAGGACGACATCTACACATCCATCCACATCAGGGTGTACGAGTGCGAAGCCAGAGAGACCAAGCTGGGCCCCGAGGAGATCACCTCCGATATGCCTCAGATAGGCGATGACCAGAAGAAATACCTTGATTCGCAGGGTATCATCATGGTCGGCGCAGAGGTGAAGGCAGGGGATATTCTTGTCGGTAAGGTCACCCCCAAGGGCGACAAGGAAAACGACAATTATCAGGAGCTGCTCAACGCGTTCATGGGCCCCATGGCCAACGACACCAAGAACACTCCTCTCAGAGTGCCCCACGGCGAGGGCGGTGTGGTCGTCAAGGTCGAACAGTACGACCGCTCCAATTCCGAGGAGCTGGCCAACGGCGTGCTCAAAAAGGTCTGCGTCTACGTGGCTCAGAAGCGCAAGCTCAGCGTCGGCGACAAGATGGCCGGACGACACGGAAACAAGGGCGTTGTCTCGAGGATACTTCCCGAGGAGGATATGCCTTACATGCCCGACGGCACGCCGGTGGAGATAGTTCTCAACCCGCTGGGCGTTCCTTCCCGTATGAACATCGGTCAGGTGCTCGAGGTACACCTTGGCTACGCCGCCAAGACTCTCGGCTGGAATATTGAGACTCCTGTATTCGACGGCGCCTCCGAGGAGGACATCGTTGAGACGCTCAAGGAAGCGGGACTTCCCGTGGACGGCAAGGTACAGCTTTACGACGGCAGAACAGGCGAGCCCTTCGACCACGAGGTCACGGTCGGCGTCATGTACTACCTGAAGCTGCACCACCTGGTGGACGACAAGATCCACGCGCGCTCCATCGGACCGTACTCGCTCGTTACGCAGCAGCCTCTCGGCGGTAAAGCTCAGTTCGGCGGACAGCGTTTCGGTGAGATGGAGGTATGGGCTCTCGAGGCCTACGGCGCCGCTCACACGCTGCAGGAGATACTCACTGTAAAGAGCGACGACGTATTCGGCCGCAACCAGGCCTACAAGGCCATCAAGGAAGGCGCTTCGCTGTCTGAGCCTGCGATACCCGAGTCCTTTATGGTGCTCGTCAAGGAACTCCAGGGTCTGGCCGTTGACGTCAAGATGTATACCACCTCCGGCAACGAGATCGATCTCAAGAAGGCTGAGGAGGAATACGTAAAGAATCCGAACCTCTTCCGTAACAAAAAGAACGGCAAGAGCAAGATCGAGGAGCGCGAGGCTCTCCGCAGGGCCCGTGAAGAGGCAGCCGAAAAGGCCGCCGGTAAGGACGCCGGCAAGGCGGCCGGGGATGCCGGAGACGCCGCGGATGCCGTGGATATCGTCAGCGCCGGAGACGCCGGGGATGCCGGTGATACCGTTAACGCCGGAGACGCCTCGGACGTCGATTACGTCGGGGAGCTTTCGGAGGTCGAAGGACAGACAGCTGCCCCCGCAGACGATTTTGACGACGTTGATGATTCCGCAGCCACCTTTGAGCTTCCGGAAAATAACTAAGCGTAAGGAGGAACCAATATGTCTACTGAAAAAAGCATGGATTTAGGAAATGTAGGTTCTCTTCAGGTCGGACTTGCCTCTCCCGAGCAGATCAGGGAGTGGTCCCACGGCGAAGTCACAAAGCCGGAGACAATTAACTACAAGACGCACAGACCGGAGCCTGACGGCCTCTTCTGTGAAAGGATCTTCGGGCCCAAAAAGGACAACGAGTGCCGCTGCGGCAAGTACAAAAAGGGCAAGCACCTGGGTCAGGTCTGCGGCACCTGCGGCGTTGAGGTCACCACCTCCAAGGTCAGACGTATCCGCATGGGTCACATCGACCTTGAGACGCCTATAGCTCATTTCTGGTACTACAAGGGCATACCCAGCCGCATGAGCATCGTGCTGGACATCCCCCAGAAGGAGCTCGAAAAGGTCCTCTCCTACGCGCTCTACATCGTCACCGAGGATCAGGTGCTTAACTGCAAGGACGAAATGGGACAGCCCATAGCCCTCAAAAAGTACCAGACCATCAGGACGGACGACTATTACGAGCTGGCCCGCCGCAACGGTTCCCAAAAGATCAAGGTGGGAATGGGCGGAGAGACCATAAGGAACCTGCTCAAGGAGCTTGATCTGGACGAGCTCTCAAACGAGCTGCGCAGCGAGATCGCTGAGCTTTCGGGCGAGGATGCCGCCAAGACCTCCACCACGCAGCAGAGGATACTGAAGCTCTCAAAGCGTCTCGACACCATCGAGATGTTCCGCAAGTCCGACACTCCTCCCTCCAACATGATGCTGGAGGCTCTCCCGGTAATTCCTCCGGATCTGAGACCTCTTCTCCAGCTCGAGGGCGGAAGATTCGGTACCTCGGACCTTACCGAGTTTTACCGCAAGATAATCTACAGAAATAACACGCTCAAAAAGCAGAAGCAGTGCGGCGCCCCTTCCATCATTATCAACCAGCAGAAGAGAATGCTCCAGACCGCTGTGGACGCCCTTTTTGAGAACAGCAAGAGAGCGAAGCCCTTCACCGGCTCCGGCAACAGAGCCCTCAAATCTCTGTCCGATATGCTCCGCGGAAAGCAGGGCCGCTTCCGTCAGAACCTTCTCGGTAAGCGCGTCGACTATTCCGGCCGAAGCGTTATCGTGGTCGGTCCTGAGTTTAAGATCTACCAGTGCGGCGTGCCCAAGGACATGGCCCTGGAGCTCTTCAAGCCCTTCGTTATCAGAAAGCTCGTCAAGGATTACGGCGGACAGTCGCCCATCAACGCTGCCCAGACCTTCAATATGACCACCGCCGAAAAGCTGGTGGAAAAGGGCGAGGATCCCAGAGTCTGGAGCTCCCTCGAAAAGGTCATCAAGGGCCACCCGGTGCTTCTCAACCGTGCTCCTACGCTCCACCGTCTCGGTATCCAGGCCTTCGAGCCCGTGCTCGTGGAGGGCAAGGCTCTGAAGCTCCATCCGCTGGTCTGTACGGCCTTCAACGCCGACTTCGACGGCGACCAGATGGCCATCCACATTCCGCTTTCGGTTGAAGCCCAGACAGAGGCCAGATTCCTCATGCTTTCGGTCAACAACCTGCTGGCCCCCAAGGACGGCAAGCCTATCACCGTTCCTACACAGGACATGGTGCTGGGAAGCTACTACCTCACGTTCACGGAGAGCGACGATTACACCAACGCCCCCGTTTACAGGGACTTTGACGAGGCCCGCAAGGCTTACGACCTCGGCATTATCAAGCTTCACACCCCGATCATCGTGAGAAGAGAGGCGGATTTCAACGGCGAGCACATCACCGGCCGCATCAGGACCACCATCGGAAGACTTATCTTCAACCAGGCGATCCCCCAGGATATCGGCATGGTCGACAGAAGCAAGAGGGAGAACGCTCTCAGGCTCGAGGTGGACGAGCTGGTCAAAAAATCGACCCTCACCACCATCATCGACAACTGCATCAAGACACACGGCCTCACCAAATCTGCCGTTGTCATCGACGCCATCAAGGCCCAGGGCTACAGCTTCTCCACCAAGGGCGCCCTCACGGTAAGTGTCGCCGACATCACGATCCCCGGCATCAAGGAGAAGATGATCCGCGACGCCGAAATGAGAGTCGAGCAGCTTCGCGAGAATTGCGCCGACGGTCTTATCGACGACGACGAGAGATACGAGCAGACCATCAAGGTCTGGAACAGCACGACCGACGCCCTCACCGAGGAGCTCAAAAAGAACATGAGCCGCACCAATCCTATCTACATGATGAGTGATTCCGGCGCGAGAG
Organism: Clostridia bacterium; assembly: GCA_017848335.1. Classification (GTDB taxonomy): domain Bacteria; phylum Bacillota; class Clostridia; order UBA1212; family UBA1212; genus UBA1212. The sequence goes on from JAGDAX010000141.1 coordinate 11,430, forward strand.
GCTCCATGAACCAGATCAAGCAGCTGGCCGGTATGAGAGGTCTTATGTCCGATACCTCCGGACGTACCATCGAGATCCCTATCAAGGCAAACTTCCGCGAAGGTCTGGACGTGATCGAATTCTTCATCTCCAGCCACGGTACGCGCAAGACGCTCTCCGATACGGCTCTCCGTACGGCGGACTCCGGATACCTCACCAGGCGTCTCGTTTACGCCTCCCAGGAGGTCGTTATCCGCGAGATGGACTGCGGCACCCACAGGGGCATCGAATTTGCGGACATTCCTAATCCGGGCAACAAGCCGGTGGTTCCGCTTGCCGACCGCATCAGGGGAAGGTACGTTTCCGACGACCTGGCGGATCCCTCCACCGGCGAGATCATCGCCACCAGGGATCAGCTCATCGACGACGAGATAATCGCTAAGATCGAAGCCTGCGGCATCAAGCAGGTCAAGGTCCGCTCCGTCATCGAGTGCGAGAGCACCTACGGCGTGTGCGCCAAGTGCTACGGCTCCAACCTGGCCACCAATAATATCTGCAACCTCGGCGAGGTGGTCGGTATTATCGCGGCGCAGTCCATTGGCGAGCCCGGTACGCAGCTGACGATGAGAACGTTCCACACCGGCGGTATCGCTACGGCCGACAATATCACACAGGGTCTCCCGAGAGTCGAGGAGCTTTTCGAGGCCAGAAAGCCCAAGTCTGTGGCCATCATTTCCGAGCTCACAGGCACGCTCACCGTCACTCCCAAGGAAAAGAAGGGCGAGGTCACAGTCACCGTTACAGCCGATGACGGCGAGACCTTCACCGTGTCCTGCCTGGAGAATCTTCTCGAGAGAGTCAAGAACCCCGACGGCACCGTGAAGCAGCCCCCCGAGCCCATCAGGACCGGTATGCGCGTCGAAAAGGGCGACACGCTCACCCAGGGCTCCAAGGATCCTCACGACGTCATGAGAGTAATGGGCATCTCCGCCGTGGAGAATTACATTATCGAGGAGGTCCAGAAGGTTTACAACAGCCAGGGCGTTAAGATCAACGACCGCCACCTGGAGGTCATCGTCCGCCAGATGCTCCGCAAGGTCAAGGTCTCCGACGCGGGACAGACCGAGCTCATCGCCGGCAACACCGTTGACAACGTGACCTTCATCGACGTCAACGCAAGAGCCGAGGCAGAGGGCAGAGCACCCGCCAGGGGCGAAAGACTTCTTCTCGGTATCACCAAAGCCGTTATCGCCTCCGAGTCCTTCCTGTCCGCGGCGTCCTTCCAGGAGACCACCAAGGTCCTTACCGAAGCCGCAATCAAGGGCAAGATCGACCACCTGAGAGGCCTCAAGGAGAACGTGCTGGTGGGCAAGCTCATCCCCGCCGGAACAGGCCTCAACAGATACAACGACATCACCGTCACAGGCGAGACCCCTGTCTGCGTCACCGAGATCAGAAAGGCCCAGGAAGCCATCGACAAGAGCAACGAGGAGCGCCGCAGAGAAGAGATCAGCAACGCGAAGCGCCTTGTCGAGAAGGGCGGCCGCAACGAGACCATCGACCACGAAGCCATGTCCATCGACGAGAACGGCGAGATGATCCTTGGCTCAACCGTCAGCGAGTCCTACGGCGAAGAATACGACGCTGAGGTTCTCGAGAGTGAGGGCATCACCATCACCGACGAGAACGGCGTGCGCGAGGAATTCATGGGAATGCCCGCAGAAGAGTACGACGAGGACAACCCGGAGGTAGACCTGGGCGGAGATTTCGAGAACGCTTACGGCGAGGAGGAAGAGCCCCTGTTCGGTTATGGCGACGAGCCCGACGACGGCGGTCTGCTTGAGGACTGATCGGAGTATGATCGGTGTTTGATCGGGTATAGGCAGGGAGCTGATTCGGAACTCATTGAGAACTGCTTGGGGTTTTGATTCGGTACCGGCCCGGTACTCAGGTTTTGGGTTAAAATATTATACAGGCTTTGTGCTTTTGGCTGCCTTTTGACCGCGCATTTCGCGGCGGTCTGCGCAGGACTGAAGGCACGGAGCTGACGGACGAAGCCGGCACTTTCTGATTTTCGGGGTGCCGGCTTTTGCGTTTTCCTTCAGCGCGCGAAGCATGCCGGGCAGCACTTTTTGACCACCGCGAAGCATATTGAGCCTCTCACCGGGCACGCCGGCGCGCGAACCGTTCGCGTCTCAAAATGCAGACGCGGAATCCTGTCCATTCACCGGATGCCGGATCCTCTTGCCTCCGGCCTTCAGCCTCTTGCCTGTCTTGGCACTTGGCACTCCCGACCCATAGCCCGCATCCCATAACTCCCGTCCCATAGCCCGCAGCCCATAAATCCCGTCCCGCAACTCCCTTCCCATAACTCACGCGGAACGCGCGCCCAGCCTCATACTCATTGCAAATAACCCGCGTTAGTTTTATAATATCCACAGGGAACAGGGGCATTCCGCTTTTGCCCTTCGAGAGCTTGCCGGGCAGGCGCCCGTTTGCCTGCGCACCGGACGATTCTTGCGAATATCCGACGAGGAAGGAGACCTTGAGAAGTGATCAAAGTTGTGGAAATCAAGAGGCTTGACGAGCTTATGCCGCTGATGACGGAGCAGAATTTCAGGCCTGATATCGGCCGCCACAGAAGCATGTACATTTACCGGGGCATCAGCAACGCCGGGTACAAGATGGAGACGAGCCTTTACAGGAACTGCAAGCACCTGCAGGCCAATCTCGAGCCCGCGATCCTGAATAATTTCACCAAGTATGCCGTCATTGAGGATCCCTCGGTGGAGGGCTCCGTGTGGACGCAGATGGTGCTGGGACAGCATTTCGGTCTGCCTACGAGGCTGCTTGACTGGACGCATTCCGCTCTTATCGGGCTGCATTTCGCCACGTCGGAGGACAATATGGATCTGATGGCGGATCACGACTGCGCGGTGTGGCGCATTGACATGCCTGAGGTGCATTCGCTGCTTCCCGACAATTACAAGAAGGTGCTGAGCGAGTCCACCACGGACATCTTCTCCGTCAAGACGCTGAGCCGCGTCACGGAGAGCCTCAAGCAGTACGACGAGGACATGAAGGACTGCGCCATGGTCATTGTGGAGCCGCCCTCCATCGAGCAGCGCATCGTGAATCAGTATTCGTTCTTCTCAATCGTGCCTATGGGCATCAACGACGTGGAGGGGTTCCTTGACAGGTATACCTCCAATACCGTGAAGTACGTCATATCCGGCAAGCTGCGCTGGAGGATCCGCGACATGCTCGACCAGCTGAACGTCAGCGAGCGCATTATGTATCCGGGGCTTGACGGACTATCCAAGTGGATCGCGAGGCACTATTTCGTGAAGCAGTAGAGCCTTTTTGGGCTTTTGTACGTTTGGGCTTTTGTGCGTTTTGGCACCTGGGCGTTTGCGAACATGGGCGTTTGGGCACTATTTGTACGTTTGGGCGTTTGAGCCTTTTGGCACTTAGGCGTTTGAGCGCGGACAGAGCGGATCCGTGCCACGGCAGGCATGCTTCCGAATTCACTTTTTTCCATTACACTGAATGTAAATATAATTCACCGAAGACGTAAATACGTCGTAAATACAAACAGTCACAGATTAAATTTACCGCACGGTTAACAATCTTTTTTGGAGTTCTGATATGAATGTTGTTTTGAAAAATCTGACCAAAATTTTCCCGGGAAGGAACCGCGGCGACAGGGAAGTGATCGCGGTCAAAGACTTCGACCTGGAGATCCCGGACGGCAAGCTGGTGGCTCTTCTCGGGCCCTCGGGCTGCGGCAAGAGTACCATTCTCAATCTCATTTGCGGGCTTGAAACGCCTTCCAAAGGGCAGATCTTCTTTGGGGAGAGGGATATTACCAACGTGCCGCCGGAGCAGCGGGGCGTGGGAATGGTCTTCCAGAATTACGCGCTCTATCCGCATATGACGGTCCGGCAGAATATATTGTTCCCGCTGCAGAATTTTAAGGGCAGGAACAGGCTTCCCAAGGAGGAAATGGAGAAGAGGGCGCTTGAAGCCGCGAGGCTGGTGAAGCTGGACAATCTCATGAGCCGCAAGCCGGGGCAGATGTCGGGCGGCCAGCAGCAGCGGGCGGCGATTGCGAGGGCGCTTGTGAAGCTCCCGGATCTGCTCCTTTTGGACGAGCCGCTGTCGAACCTTGACGCGAGGCTGAGGCTTGAGACCAGGGAGGAGATACGCAGGATCCAGAAGGAGACCAACATCACCACGGTTTTCGTGACACATGACCAGGAAGAGGCTCTCAGCATTTCCGACATGATCGTGGTCATGAAGGCCGGCGTTTTGATGCAGCTGGGCAAGCCTCAGGACGTTTACGACGACCCCGTCAACCTTTTCGTGGCGGAATTCCTCGGAACGCCTGCCATCAACGTATTCGCGGGCGAGGTCAGGGACGGCAAAATAATGGTCGGCGACGACGTGATCGGGGACGCTCCGGGCATCCCTTCGCAGCCGGTGGACGTGGGCATAAGGCCCGAGGGCTTCATTCCCGGGGGAAGCTCGATGCACATGCGGTTCAAGGCGCTGGAGGTCATGGGAAGGGACATGAGCATCGTGTCGGAGAGCGGCTTCTCGAAGGCGCCCACGGTGCGGGCTATCGTCTCGTCCTCCGCGGACGCTGCGCCGAGGGACGGCGTCATCACGTTCGATATCAAGCCCGAAAAGCTTTACATATTCGGCAAGGAGACCGGGGAGCGCATTTACACAGGTCGTGCTGCGAGGCAAGCTTCTGCTGTCACCGACAAGCTCGCGGATTCCGACGGCCTCGCGGTGCCCGATGACCTCGCGGCCCCCGACGGCATCGCAGCTTCCGCTGACTCCGCGGATAAAGTCGGCGGCGGCGCCGGGGAAGGCGGTGCGCAATGAAAAAAAGCAACGCCAAGGCCTGGCTGTACCTGCTGCCCGCAATAATATTCCTGGGTATATTCATGGTGTACCCGCTGGTGGACGTGGTGGTCTATTCGCTGGAGGAGGGTTACAATTTTGCCTCCCAGACCTACGACGGCGTGGGCATTTACAATTTCCGCTACGTTCTGAGGGACCCGTATTTCATCCAGGCGCTCAAAAACACCTTTATACTGGTGATCATCACGGTGCCGCTGTCCACGGGCTTCGCGCTTCTGATATCGCTTGCGCTGAGCTCCATCAGGAAGCTGCGGGAGCTTTACCAGACCGTGTTTTTTCTGCCTTACGTCACGAACACGCTGGCGGTGGGCCTTGTTTTTATGATCCTTTTCGACAAGACCGAGTACACCGACGGCCTGGTGAACACGTTCATCAGGATATTCGGCGGCAGCTCGGTGGATTTTATTGACGGGCCTTACTGGGCTAAAATGCTGGTGCTCTGCCTGTACACGATCTGGATCGTTCTGCCCTTCAAGATCCTCATACTGACCAGCGCGCTGGCCTCCGTGAAGCAGGACTACTACAACGCCGCCAAGGTGGACGGCACGCCCAGGCTGAGAGTGTTTACGCGCATCACGCTGCCGATGATCTCGCCCATGATCTTCTATCTCGTGATCACGGGCTTTATCGGCGCCTTCAAGGCCTACAGCGATGCGGTGGCGCTTTTCGGCGTTGACCTTAACGCGCAGGGCATGAATACTATCGTGGGGTACGTCTACGATATGCTTTACGGGAACAGCGGCGGCTATCCTTCCTTCGCGTCGGCGGCGGCGCTGATACTGTTCGCCATCGTGCTTTCGATCACCTGCATAAACCTTATGGTCAGCAGGAAGATCGCGCTATAAGGAGGGCGCCATGGACAAGGACAACACGACTATCAAAACCGCCGCGGGCAGGGACAACACGAAAATCAAAACTGACGCGGGCAGGGACGACGCGACTATCAAAACCGCCCCGTCCGGCGATCTTCGCGAGATCAGGAAGGCATCCGCCCGCAGTGTGACCGGGAAGGTGCTTACGTACGTATTCCTCTCGCTGTGGGCCTACGCGGTGCTCTTTCCGTTCTTCTGGATGATCCTCACGGCCTTCAAGCCGTACGAGGAATACACAGCGGAGACGACGCCCTCGTTCTTTGTGCATTCGCCGACGCTGGGCAACTACGTCAAGGCCTTCACGGAGCAGCCGCTGGCGAAATACCTGCTCAACACCTTTATTTTCGCGGTTCTGACCACGGGCATCATGCTGCTGGTGATCGTATTTGCGGCCTTTGCATTCGCGCGGCTGCAGTTCAGAGGCAAGAATATCGTGTTTACGTTCTTCCTGTCTCTCATGATGATACCCGCGGAGCTGGTGGTGATCACAAACTACGTGACCATAACGGACTGGGGGCTCAAGAACAGCTTCCTGGGCCTTATATTGCCCTCGGTGACTTCGGTTTTCTACATTTACCTTTTGAAGGAGAATTTCGAGCAGGTGCCTGACGAGCTCTACAAGGCCGCCAAGGTGGACGGCACGTCGGACCTCAAGTACCTCTTTAAGGTGCTCATTCCGATCTCAAAGCCCACCGTCATAACCGTCGTCATTCTCAAGGTCATCGAGTGCTGGAATTCCTACGTGTGGCCGAGGCTCATCACCGACGACCCCAATTATTATCTGGTGTCCAACGGGATACAGGAGATAAGGCAGAACGGCTTCGGCAGGGAAAATATTCCCGCGATGATGGCCGCAGTGGTGGTGATCTCGGTGCCGCTGGTGGTGCTCTTCCTGATATTCCGCCGCAAGATTATGGAAGGCGTTTCGAGAGGGGGCACGAAGGGATGATCTTATCGGGAAAAGTATCGGAAAGATTATCGGGAAAAGTATCGGAAAGATTATCGGGAAAACTATCCGGAAGCTTATCGGTAATGAGACTGCCGCGCAAATTATTATCCGTGATCGCCGCGGTGCTGGTGCTGCCGCTTCTTTGCACGACGCTTTGGGGCTGCCACGGGAGCAGGGAGATCAACGACTTTGAGATCCCCGGAGGCTTCGACGAGAGCCGCAGATTCGAGATAGTTTTCTGGGCAAAAAACGACACGAACATCAACCAGAGACGCATTTACGAGCAGGCGATCGCGGATTTTCAGGAAATATATCCGAATATCAGCGTGAAGCTCAAATCATACACGGACTACGGCGCGATATACAATGACGTGATCACCAATATTTCCACCGGCACCACGCCCAACATCTGCATCACATACCCGGACCACATCGCCACTTACATTACCGGCGAAAACGTGGTGCTGCCTCTTGACGCGATAATGGACGACCCTGCCTACGGTCTGGGCGGCTCCGCGATCAAATTCGACGCCCCTTCAAAGGACGAAATCCAGAAGAAATTCCTGGACGAGGGCATCGTGGCCGGGCGGCAGTACGCTCTCCCGTATATGAGATCCACTGAGGCCCTTTACATCAACAAGACCTACGTGGAGGCCATGGGGTACACCGTTCCTGAGATCGCGACATGGGATTTCATCTGGGAGGTGTCCGAAAAGGCCATGGAGAAGTCGCCCGACGATCCCGACCTCTTTAAGGTGAACGGCCAGAATATCATGATACCGTTCATTTACAAATCCACCGACAATATGATGATAACCATGCTGAAGCAAAAGGATGCGGGTTATTCCACCGACAAGGGCGAGATACTGATTTTCAACGACACCACCAGGGAGCTCCTGGAGGAAATCGCGGTTCACGGCGGCAGCAGGGCGTTCTCGACCTTCAAGATATCCAGCTACCCGGGCAATTTCTTCAACGCGGGAAGGTGCATTTTCGCGGTGGATTCGACGGCAGGAGCCACGTGGATAGGCTCGCACGCGCCGCTTTCGGACATTCACGAGTCTGAGATCGTAGAGTTTGAGACGGTGGTGCGGCCGGTGCCCCAGTTCGACCCTGAGCATCCGCAAATGATTTCCCAGGGCCCCTCGGTATGCATTTTCAACCAGAACGACAGCCAGGAGGTGCTGGCCTCGTGGATATTCGCGCAGTTTCTCCTGACCAACAGCGTGCAGATACCCTATTCGGGCACAGAGGGCTACGTGCCCGTTACAAGGACTGCCGCGGAGTCTGCGGAATACAGGGACTATCTTTCCCGACGGGGAGAGGACAACAAGACCTATTACAGCGTCAAGATCGACGCCTCCAAGCTGCTGCTCGACAATATCGACAATTCCTTCATCACGCCGGTTTTCAACGGCTCGACGTCGCTCCGTGACGCGGCGGGGGACCTTATCGAGAACGTGGTGAAGTCCGAAAGGCGCAAAGAGACCGTGGACGACGCCTACTTCGTGAAGCTCAGGGAAAACGTCACCAAGCTGTACCGGCTGGACCAGCTGGAGGTGTCTGAGGACGGCGGGAGGGCCCTCGGGAAGCTTCCTGCGGCTTCGGTATGGCTTCTGTCGGGGCTTGCTGCGGTCTGGGTCGGGATCGGCGCGTATTACGCCTGTTCGCTGGTGAAAAAGAAGAAGGAGGCCGCGGGGCAGGCGCGTTAAGTGCGTCAGATCTGACGTTTCGATCCGGCGGCTTCGGGTCGGCTGATTTTCCGCGGCTTCGGGTCGGCGGCGTCTTATCTGCGGATCCGGGTCGGCTGCTGGTTTTCTGCTTGCTCCCCGGCGTCTGAGTTTGCTCTGCCGCCTTCGCCGGGCACGCGAGGTACCGTTTTTAGATATTATCGCACTTTTGCCGTATTTTTCGTTATTCGGTGCTTTTGACGTTTTTTTGGCGAAAACCGGATAAAAATTCAACGAAAAAAAGGCATTTTTCAGGTGGCTTTTCTCCTGTTCCCGGTTGACAATTTCTGACTAAGCGCATATAATGACCTTGTCTATAAGTCTTATTTCTGCAGGCCGTCTGCTCAAAAGGAGCCAAAGCGAAATGAAACATAAATCCCGACATAATATTCCTGCACTTACAGCATTGATATTGCTTTGCCTTGTCGTGATTAGTGTTGCTATCAATGCGGGTTTTTATGCCAAATATACCACAGGCACCGACAATTCTGCGGTGACCCGTATCGGATCCTTTGAGGTGACCGGCGACGGCTTTACCGACAGTATCAATATGTCTGTCACGATGAAGCCCGGCGAGAGCGCCTCACAGTCTCTCGACATATTCAACACCAGCGAGGTCGCTGTCAAGTGTTATCTGACGATACGCAACAGGACCTGCAATCTTCCCTTGAAGCTTCAGTTCGGTGACGAGGCCGCGTCAAGCCTTGACGACGCGCAGCCTGTCACCAGGGAGATCGTGCTTGAGCCCCACACCGGTACGGAGTCCTTCGATTTTTCATTCCTGTGGGCACAGGCCGATAACGATATCTCATACAGCGGACAGCTTGACGTGGTCTCGATAGATCTGGCCGCGGTTCAGATGGATTGATTCGGAGGTATGAATGATGAGTGGGAATCACAACGGAAAATCATCATCCACGGGCAAGGCTCTGATCATTGCCTCGCTGGCGCTTGTCGTGATGGCTTTGGTCGTGACCGGCGGCGTTCTTCTCGCGAAATATATCCGCACAGGCGGCAATCCCGTCAATGACGTCCACGCCCATACGTTTTATTTCACCAGCGATATGCTGAAGCCCGTCAATGAGGATGCCGCGTACACACTGAACGAAAACGTCACAAGCATATCCTTTGAGCTGAGAAACCGCGGAGACGATCTGAGATTCGCGGATACTGATATCGAATACAACGTCACGGTCGAGCAGTCGGGCACCTCCGCCACGCTGAGCGCCGCTGCGGGCACCCTTGCCAAAAATCAAAAGAGCGACAGCACCGTCACGCTTTCGGGCCTTGAGAGCGGCAAGACCTATGTGGTCACCGCGGTGGGTACCGCCGGCTACAGCCAGACGCTGAAGGCGACTTTTACGGTTGCCCGGGCGGAAACCGGTGTGTTTATGAATCTCGACAAGTCCGACCCGACCGAATCCTTTTTTATACTGACGGTCTGGACCAGGGGCAGCATCACCGGCGACGCAGTGATCGCCTATCCGAACGGCCTCATACCCGACAATACCGACGTCGCCATGAGGACGTGGCAGACCAATGCCGCGCAGGGCACGGACGCGGTGAGCTTTAAGGATTACGGCAACTCATCGTACACGTACAGGTTTTTCCTTGACACCGGCGCCGTTTTTGCCGACGTTGCGATCGAAGACTTTGCGGTCACCGTCGGCGGGGAAGCGGCCGTCGCAAAGGCCGTTGTGGACTGATCCCGCAGCATTCCGGCAGCAGACAGCCATGAAGGTTATACAGGTCATACAGGTTACTGGGATTTTGAAGGCGCTGATTTGTTCGGCGCTTTTTTGTTGATCGGCGCCCGCGCAGCGCAGCCGCGTAGCGCAGCGATTCGGTACGCTTAACTCACGATCCGGGCCCTATAGCTCCCGCCCCACAGCTCGCGCGGAACGCGCGGACGGCACTTGGCACCCGGTATCCGCGCAGCGGCCTCTGCCTCTAGCCTATCTCGGCACTCAAGCAAGAAAATATTTGCAAATCTTCACTTGATAGGGTATAATGAAAAGGTATGGGATGCTCTTCCCGGGCATTCCGTACAGCTTTACACATTTTTCTTTTTAGATTATTTCGTTTTAAAGGAGACAATAAGATGAAGAAAATTTTAGTATCATTGATTGCTCTTGTCATGGTTATCGGATTGGCAGCCTGCACGGTCAACGGCGATCCGGGTACGACTGAAGAACCGGGCAATGCCACACAGGCTCCCGCTGAGAACACTGAGGCTCCTGCTGAGAACACTGAGGCTCCTGCTGAGAACACCGAGGCACCTGCTGAGGATATTAATGCCAAGTCTGAGGGCGTTATGACTTATGCCGAATATGACGCTGCTGCTATTGATGCAGAGGTTACTATTGAAGCTTACGTACAGGCTCATCAGTCCTGGTGGGATGATAAGATCACCGTTTATGCCGCTGACGGCGACGGCGCTTATTTCATGTACGATATGAAGTGTGCTGAGGCAGATGCCGACAAGCTTACTCCCGGCACCAAGATCAGAGTTCACGGCTACAAGGCTGAGTGGTCAGGCGAGATCGAGATCGTCGACGGTACGTTTGAGATCCTCGAGGGCAATTACATTGCTCCCGCCGTTGACGTGACAGATCTTCTGGGAACCGACGAGCTCATCAAGAAGCAGAACCAGTTCGTATCCTTTAAGGGTCTTACGGTCGTTGCCAAGAAGCTTAAAGACGACGATACCGAATACGCTTTCATGTACAAGTGGGACAACTCGGGTGAGCAGGGCGACGACGTTTATTTCGACGTCAAGCTTGGCGAGAATACCTACACCTTCCTGGTTGAGTCTTACCTCTGCGGCAAGGACACCGACGTTTACAAGGCAGTTGAAGGCCTTAAGGTCGGCGACGTCGTTGATCTGGAGGGCTTCCTCTACTGGTACAACGGAGTCAATCCTCACATTACTTCCGTTATAGTTAAATAATCGATAATTGCCGATAAGAGTGCAGGGCCTTCGGTCAGATGAGGGATTCTGCACTCTTATTGTATTCTGTTTTCTGATTTGCCGGATTGATTTTGTGCGTTTGACCTGCGCGTTGATTTGGCGCATTGAAGACGCGCTACTGACCTTGCTTCTCTAAACATTTGCTTCAGAATCCGCATATAATACCTTGGAATATTGAGGTGCTCCGCAGGAATTCCCCCCTTGGCGCACTTACGGAAAACGAAGCTTCGCACGAAGCGTCTTCAGGCGGCAAATCAAATGACAACGTGACTTCGCGCGAAGAATCACCCGATGAGAGCTGACGTTTTGATTGACGCGAAAGGAGGATCATATTATGTCTGTTTTATTTTTTGACGTTTATTTGCCTTTATTGATTTGGGCTTGTTTATGTGCCGGTCTGGTGTTATCTTTTAATTGGTTCGCCGCGTCTTTGGCTTTGTTTATCGTGCAGAAAAGGAAACAAAACCTGACATGGGCGGAATTCTGGAGGAAGATGCTCATAGCTTCCGCTATTGTGTTTGGGGCCCACGCTGCTGTAATTACAGTCGGCTTCGTTTTATTTTTAGGCGCGCTGGCTCATATGTAGCCTTGTGCCGCCGCCATCCTTGCAGTCGACCCGCGCGGCGGGCGACCCTCGTAACGCGTAGTTTTTGCGAAGCGCAGCTTTCGTGACGCGTGATTTTCACGCCGCGCATCCGTATAACGCATAGCTTTATGAAACAGAAAACGTTCAATATTATTTTAATTGCAATTATGGCTGCCGGACTGGCCGGTATTATCGCGCTGCTGATATACACGTACGTCCTTTTTAAGGACTGCTCCATTATCGCCTATATTATAAATAAGGGGTGAACGGTATGGGGCTCAGAAAGCAAATCGCGGTAATAATATCGGTCGTGCTGGCTTTTGTTTTGACTTATGGCGCAGTGTTCGGCACGGTGACGGTAAGGTATATTGACAGGCGCTCTCCGGAGCTCAAAAGCCGTTCCGTCGAGGTGTCTCAGTATCTGCCCTTTGACGAGGCTTCCGGCATCGTGAAGTCTGATCATTATGAGAAGCTTGAGGGCGACCTTCCCGTGGTGGACGGAGGGGCGGCTCTTTTTCCGCTTTATTCAGCCTTTGTAAACGCAATCTATCCGCCCGAAAGCGTGAGCTATGACGGGAAGGATTTTGCCCCTGAGAGCGCGATGCAGTTTACCAACACCATTGGCGCGTACAAGAGCGTCGTGGACGGCACGGCGGACGTGGTTTTCTGCGGCGGGCCATCGCAGGAGCAGCTCCGATATGCGGAGGAGAAGGGCGTCACGCTGAAGCTCGTTCCCATCGGTATCGAGGCGTTTGTGTTTATTGTCAGGAGCGACAATCCCGTGGACAACCTGTCAACAGGGCAGGTGCGGGACATCTATTCGGGCAGGATCACTCGCTGGAGCGAGGTGGGCGGCGACAGCTCGTTCATTGATACCGTCATCAGGAACAAGGGCAGCGGAAGTCACACAATGATGCTGTCGTTCATGGGCGACCGGAAGATCAGGAAGAACATTCCGGGGGCGATCGGCGGCCGCGCCATAGGCTATTCGTTCAGGTATTACGTCTCCAATCTGACGGACGCAAGGTCCGCCGGCAGCAACGGCCTCGGGATCAAGATGCTGTCGCTGGACGGGGTCTATCCCGACGCGGAAAGCATCGCCAACGGAAGCTATCCTGTCGCAGGGCATTTCTATGCGGTTTACAATGAGGCAAACGGGAACGAAAACGTCGGCCGCCTGATCGATTTCGTGCTCTCCGATGAAGGGCAGAAGATCGTAGAGGCGACAGGGTACGTGCCGATAGGCAGCGCAGACTGATTGTTTGAGGTGAAAAGCTGACCGCAGAAGGTTAGCTTCCGCTTTGGAAACAAACAAGGAATACGGAATAGAATACCGAATAACGAAATTTGTTTGTTGACAGTATTTTTATTATTTGTTATACTTGCTTGGCCGTGGTAGCTATAGCTCAGTTGGTTAGAGTACCAGGTTGTGGCCCTGGGGGTCGTGGGTTCGAATCCCACTAGCTACCCCACGTAAAGGACGGTCTCCTTTGGAGGCCGTTTTTTTTTTCGCCTGCCGAGGGCAGAAAATCATCAGTAAACCAGCCGGAAAACCGACCCAAGGCGGCCGCAGGTCATCGGTAAACCGGCCGGAAAACCGCCCGCAGGCCGCTGCAGCCCGGCTGCAGATCCGCAGTGAAACCGGCGCAGTGCAGCCGCAAATCAGCCGCCACCGCCGCGCCCCCGGTTTACGGGATGCATCAAATAACGTTAAAAATATATCGATATTCGATAAATTTATATTGACAAACAGTTTTTAAGTGATATAATAGCCTTCGGAATCCAACAGAAGATCCCGGAGGTTATTATGCTTAAGATCAACAGAAAGCTATCGGTTTATATCTCGATCGTGCTTACTGCGGTGATGTTCGCGGGGCTGATCGTATTGGCGGTCTTTATGCCGTTCATACTGGAATACCTGCTTAAAATTCCCGGGCTTTTCGGGGACGTCGCGGTATTGTCGCAATACAAGCGCGTTATCTTTTACACGGCGGCCTATGCTGAGCTGGCGATCATGATGGCGGGGCTGGGGCTCCTTTTCGCGCTGCTTATGCTGGTGCAGCGGAGGAAGGTCTTCACGGCGGCAGCGGTTGAGCTGATAAGGTATATTTCGTGGTGCCTGATATTCATGGGCATCATTATGATCGCGCTGACGTCATTCTCGGTCATAGCACTGATCATCGGCGCGGCGGTGCTCTTCCTGGGCCTCACCGTAAGGGTGGTGAAAAACGTCATCGAAGAGGCGGTTTATCTCAAGGAAGAGAACGATCTCACGGTGTAGGAGGGAGGGCCTATGATCATCATCAATCTTGACGTGATGATGGCGAAGCGCAAGATGTCTCTCGGCGAGCTGTCCGACAAGGTAGGCATCACACTTGCCAATCTATCCGTCCTCAAAAATAACAAAGCCAAGGCTGTACGCTTCTCGACGCTGGACGCAATATGCGAGGCGCTCGACTGCGGCGTGAGTGACATTATCGAATACAGAAAGGAATGATGAGATGGACTATGAGTTTAATTACGATCCGATGACAGGCGAGCCGTTAAGGGCTCCGCAGGGCGAAGAGCCGGACGCGCCCGATTACGCGCAGGGCACCTATGGCGGGCAGGGCACTTACTCCGCGCAGGGCACTTACGCCGCGCAGGACACCTGTGCAGCGCCCGGAAGCACGACAGACCCTTCGGCGGGAGGGAAGTCCCTTAAGCGCACGAGTACTTACACAGCGAAGGAAAAGGTCCTGGCCTGGTGCGCCGCGATAGTCGGGTATCTGTTTTGCCGCACCTTCTGGGTCTGGAAAAAGCCCGTGACGGGACTGATCTTCACGCTTTGCCTTTTTGTGTTCGCGCTGGTGTTTTTCGGGAAGCAGAAAAGAAAAGCGAGGAGCTGGTTTTATCCGGTTTCGGCGCTGCTGCTGTCAAGCGCGCTGTTCCTGTCCGGGAGCCCCGTGCTGCTCGTCCTTGTGTTCACGTATTCCTGCGCCGCGTTCCTGATGTTCTGTCAGACGGGCTCGGCCACTGCCCTTGAGAGCTATGCAGGCAGGCTTTACTTCTTTGAGACGCTGAAGGCGGTGTTTGTCTCGCCCTTTAAAAGCTTCGGCGCGGCAGCAGGCGCCATAGGCACGAACCGCAGCGGCAGGAAGGTCGGCAAGACCGTTCTTATCATACTTGCGGGCATCGGGATCACCGTGATTCCGACGGCGTTTGTGATGTGGCTGCTGTCCTTTGACAGCAACTTTACGGATATTCTCGCGAGGATCCGTCTGACGCTTTTTGACAACATATTTGCCCACGTCTGGTCGCTGATTCTGGGCTTTCCGCTGGGAATGTACGTCTTCGGGGCGCTTTACACCTCGGCGCACCCGCGTCCGGACGCCTTCAACGGCGAAAACTGCGTGAAGATCGAGGACAAGGTGAAATTCGCGCCTGCTCTTGCCGGGGCGGTGGCGATCATTCCGCTGCTTTTCGTCTACGTCGTGTTTATTGTCGCGCAGCAAGGCTACTACAGGGCGGTATTCACGTCCACGCTGCCTGACGCATTTACCTTCGCGGAGTTTGCGCGGGACGGATTTTTCAGACTTTGCATAGTCGCGGCCATTAACGCGCTGGTCCTGATCATGCTTCGCGTGTTCACACGCAAGACCGGGTCCGGCAAGATATCCCCGGTGGTCAGGGTCTTCACCGTTATCCTCTCGCTGGTGACGATCATAATAACCGGCACCGCCATTTCCCAGATGGTCATGTACGTGTCTGTTTACGGCCTCACGCGGCTCAGGCTTTACACGCTGTGGTTCATGGTGCTGCTGGTATTGCTCTTCCTGGCGGCGATCTTAAAGCAGATCATCGCGAGAATGCCCTTCGCGGCGACTGTGCTTACCGTGTTCGTTCTCGCCTTCGGTGTGCTTGCGGTGCCCGACACCGACGCGTTCATTGCGCGCCACAATTACAACTGCCACCTTGCAGGGACGACCTATGAGATGGACACGGATTATCTGGGAAGGCTTCTGCCCTCGTCCGTTCCGGTGCTTTGCGAGATTGCCGAAAATGACGGTATCGGGGAGGACGTCCGCAAAGGCGCTCTCCTCCAGTTAGGAAAATATGCCGCTAAGGCCGCCCACCCCGACAATCTTCCTTCCATATTGGCGAACAGGGCATACAAGTCGCTGGACCGCGGCATGCAGCTCAAGGCCGCTGTACTGTACGACCCCCTGCAGCCGGGCGTAAACGTCTCGGAGGAAAGGCAGACCTTCATGATAAGCGGCGACTTTTACGAGGTCACGGTTTGTCTCTACGACAAAAACGAGGAGACTGTTTTTACCGACAATGAGTGCTATCTGCCCCTCAAGAGCGGCGAGCAGACGGACGAGACTGCGGCGTTTATCAACGATTACATCAAGGCCTGCGAGAGGGCCGGAAAAGAGAGCATTATCCCGTTCAGCTCCGGAGACCTTTATTCGGAGGGACGCTTCTATATCGGCGTCTCCGGAGAGGGATACGCCATAAAGGGCGGGAATTATTATCCCTACCTGTCACTGTACCTTTATGACAGGAACAACGGTTGCCTTGCGGTGATAAGCAGGTAAGGAGCAGTCTTGCGGTGATAAGCAGGTAAGGCGCTGTTGAAATTTCGGAATATGATATAAAGGCAGTATAAAAAGGGCACCGCCCCCGGGATCGCTTCAGCGGCTTTCTTACCAAAAGGTGAGAAGGTGCGGAGCGGGGGGCGGTGTCTGTTTTGTATCAGTTTGGCGGCGGATCTACGTTTCCGCAGAGGGCTCAGCCGGGCTTTCCGCGGTGGGGTCAGTCAGGCTTTACGGTGAGGGCTGCGCAGCCACTTCCGCGGAGGCATCAGCCGGGCATTACGGTGATGGCTATGCAGCCGTTTCCGCGGAGGGTTTCCGGTCGAGCCTGAATATCGCCCTGAACACAGGCTTTATGTAGCACGCGGTCACGGCAAGGGTTGCTATTATCGCGTATTCAACCATATATACCAGCCAGCCGTTGGAGGTGTTGAAGAAGGGAATTCCGTCAATGGGCGGGTGGATCACGTACATAAAATTGATGTCGGAAGCCCCGTCGTAGAGGATCGAATTGACGTATATTGCCGTCATGCCGATGAAGGCCAGGAAGACCAGACAGCGGGTGTAATCCTTGACGGTGAATCGTTCGTGCATCAGGAGGTAGAGGGCGAAGATGATTATCGCGCTGTGGTAGGTGAAATACTGGACCGTGATGAACCAGTTGCTTCTGGACGAGGACGTGGCGATGATGAGAGCCATGACACCGCCGATAAGGCAGGTGGGATACATGAAGGCGTGCAGTATCCGCCTGATTTTTTCATTGCCGGATACGTTCAGAATGAAAATGAAAATGAGCTGGATGGAGCAGAGGTGAAAGGGCAGGTCGGTCTTGGGAAGATAGCCGCCGAGCTTGTCTTCGTTCATGAGAACGTAGGAAAAGACCTTCACCGTCTCGGAGACGATTCCTACGGCCATCAGTATTCGGTACATCGTTTTGAGCTTGAATTTGCGTGTGAGAATGGTCCCGACAATGATTATTATCAGTGAAACAGCCATCAGGACAATGTGCTTGAAGTGGAACAGATCGTTATTAAAAAAGCTTGAAGCCGGCATGGAGAAAACTCCTGTCTTTGTGTAAAGTCAATGCGTTTTGAGTTCCGGAAATATTTACCGTACTGCAAGAGATGATGCACATTTAGATTATATATAATCGACAGGGGGGTTTCAACCGGTTTTGAAGACCGGTGGCAGGTGCCGGTTAAAAAGCCGGAGGCGAGAGGCCGGAGGACAGATACCGCTGCGCGAGCTATGGGACGCGAGTTATGGAACGCGAGTTGCGGGTTCGCCGTGGTGTGACTTGTCCGGATCTGCTCCAATTTTGAACCAGCCACAGCGCACTCTGCACTCAGCACCCGGAACTTGGCACTTGATACCGGGCACTCGGACGGCGGCGATTTTATTGACGGGCACGCCTGTTATGTTGTATCATAGGACTTGAGAATTCTATATGAGGAGCTCTTTTGTCATGAAGGATCTTTTGGTTGTAAAAAGGCTTAACGCGGTCATTCTCGCGGTCATATGCGTCGCGCTGGTTTTATCGGCGATGGCAGTGGCTCCCGCCGTCAGCGCGGCAGGGACGGAGTTTGATATTTTCGGGACCGATAAGAACTACAAGAAAAGCTCGGTGGTCTTCAAGGAAGGCGACGTGATCCAGATACAGTTCAAAACGGTTTGCGACATTACGAGCATCGGCATCGAGGTCAACGAGAACAGCGTGGGCGGCGAGCTGCTTCTGCAGCTGTACGAATGGGTCAAAAACCCCAGGGATACCGTCTCCTCCGGCAAGCTGATCGCGTCGCGGACGGTGGACAAGTGGGAGCGCACCACCAATATTCCGCTGAGCTTTGAGGACCTTCAGGGGGGAGTTCTTCCCGCGGGCGAATACATGTTTTCGGTTAAAATCGTGAAGTGCAAGGACAGCATGAGAGTGTTCTGGTACAGGCCCTCGATCTCCGGCATTTGCTCATACGTAAACGACTACATGGAGTACGGGGCGCCGATGGGCCGCGTCACCACAAAGGAGCCGCAGGAGAAGGCCTTCGGATTCGCAAGCGTCTGCGAGGATTTTCCCTTTTTGACGCCGCCGCCGGAGTACGAATACCCGGAGGACCATCCGGTGAAGCAGCTGGACGTGGATTCGACGCTCTGGACGTTTACCGACGGTCTCGGAAGGTCCAACCCCTCCTACAGCGAGGCCGGCAACAGGAACGATAAAAAGGTGGGTATTTTCTACTGGACCTGGCACCTCAATTTTAAGACTCTGAGGCCTGTGAATATTCACGCGATACTGGAGGAATACCCGGATGCGATACACGACTTCAACCACCAGATCTGGAAAAAGAACAGCGGGCAGAACTTCTGGAACGAGCCTCTGTACGGCTTCTATATCGAGTCGGACGATTACGTTTTGAGGAAGCACGCGGAGCTTCTCGCGGACGCGGACATCGACTTCGTACTCTTTGACTGCACCAACGGCGACGCTACCTGGGAGGAGGCGTATATGAACCTTCTCAAGGTCTGGGATCAGGCGCGGCAGGACGGCGTCGACACGCCGCAGGTGGGCTTCATGATGCAGTTCGGATACACCGAGAATACGCTTTCCTCGCTCTCGCAGGTCTACAACAAAATCTACAGGAAGGGCCTCTATCAGGACCTCTGGTTCTACTGGGAGGGCAAGCCTCTCATTATGGCTTACAACAGCGGCCTTGACCTGCAGAATTATCTCGAGAAGGAGATCTACGACTTTTTCACCTTCCGCGCAGGAATGCCTTCCTACTTTGAGGGTGATTTTCCGGACACCCACTGGGGCTGGCTCCACATCACGCCTCAGGCGAAATATCTGAATGCCGACGGCTCCGTCGAAATGACCACCGTGGGCATCGCAATGAACGCAAACTACGAGACCATGGAATGCGACTCCATGAACAACCTTCACAACATGGGCCGCAGTTATTCAAGGGATCCGAATTATTCCTACACTTACACTTACCGCGGCAATGAGATCGTGTGCCGCACGGGTATGGAAAATTCAAAGCTGTACGGCATCAACTTCCAGGAGCAGTGGGACTCCGCCATTGCCATGGATCCGGAGATCATATTCGTGACGGGCTGGAACGAGTGGATAATGGGCCGCTACGAGACGTGGGGGAGCGTGGAAAACGGCTTCCCGGATCAGTGCAACGACGAGAATTCAAGGGATATCGAGCCCTCCAAGGGCGACCTGAAGGATTATTATTACTACCAGCTGGTGACCAACGTCCGCAGATTCAAGGGCGTCTCCGTGCCTGAGCATCAGGGCAAGGCAGTCACCATCGATATCGGCGGCGACTTCAGCCAGTGGGACAGCAAGGACGTCATGACCTTTAACCACTACGCGAACAACACGCTGCCGCGGAACAACGACGGCTTCAGCGGCACCCATTACAAGAACCCGGGTATCCGCAACGACTTCACCGCGCTGAAGGCCTCCTACGATAAGGATTATTTCTACTTCTACGCGGAGACCGCCGCGAATATCACGCCGTACACCGACGGCGAATGGATGAGGCTTCTCATTGACACGGGCGCAGCGGACGAAACCTCCACGGACTGGGAGGACTTTGAATATATCATCGGGCGCGAGACCGGCACCGGCAGCACGCTTTCCGTCGAGAAGAGCAAGGGCGGCTGGAGCTGGGAAAAGACCGGCGACGCCGAATATACCGTCAGCGGCAACAAAATGATGCTCCGCGTAAAGCGCGAGCTTCTGGGCCTTACCGACAATAAATTCCAGCTTGGATTTAAGTGGTGCGACGCCAACCTCAAGGACGGGGATATATTGACCCTTTACACCGACGGCGACGCCGCGCCGGGCGGCAGGTTTACGTTCCGCTTCACCAACGTGGTCACCAAGCCCCTTAAGAAGGGCTGCGGGTCGGTCGCGTCCGGCATGGCCGCGGTGGTCTTGGTGATGGCGCTGGCGGCTGCGGCAGGGCCGGTGACGGTGAGGAAGAAGGGGTAGGGCCCCGCCTTTGCGCGTCTTAAAATAGTCTTAAAAGCGGCGCCCGTCCGGAGGGATTTTGGAGCGCCGCTGTTTATTTTTGCGATTTATTATGCTAAAATATCCTTTGAACAATTTTAGAAGAAAAGAGGGCACAAGGTCATGTATAATAAACTGCAGCTGCAATCGGAATGTGCCTCAAGAGTTGATTTTCAGCACGGGCTCAGCTATTTCAACGAGGAGCGGGTCGACCGCTTTGTCTACAAAAAGGCTGAGGACCGGGACGCCCCGGAGACGGTGGAGATTTCCGCGGTGATCAGGGGCATTCACGAGGACTATTCCGCCAATGCGGTGCTTTGCGACACGAGGGACCAGGAGAAGGGGAAGCTTGTATCTACTTTTTGCTCCTGCCCCGGCAGCAAGGAAAATAACAGGATCTGCAAGCATTGCATTGCGCTGATTCTGACGTATATCGAGAAACGCGACCAGGGGGAGCTTGTCGAGGAGGTCAAGGATTCCTACAGGCAGGAGGTGCGGGACATTGAACTGGCGACGGACCGCATATTCCTGGACATTTTAAATTCCGAAAACGCGCGCAGGCGTATCGCGCTGAAGCAGAAGGGGCGCACGGACTCGCTTCGCCTTGTTCCGTATCTGACGATGGACGACGTCTCCATGAAGCTGGAGTTTAAGGCCGGCGGCGAGAAGCTTTACATTGTGAAGGACATCCGCGAATACGTCAAGGCGGTCAGCGACAACAAGCCCATTTCCTACGGGAAGAACAAGAGCTTTCAGCACGACGTTTCGTTCTTTGACGAGGAATCCAGAGCGGTTTTGAATTTCCTGCTTAGGCAGGAGCAGAACAGGCTCACGTACCTCAAATCATATACCGCCAAGGACCAGGAGAGCCACAGGTTCATTGTGCTCAAAAAGGAGCTGCTGGACCTCTTCTTCGGCTATATGCTGGGCCGCGTGCTGTACGTAAGAAATGATTCCGCGCGAAGCCGGCACGAGAGGCTGCAGATCGCGGACACGGACGCAGACGCGGGCGCGAATGAGCTTGACGGCGCACCGTCGGAAAATGCTGCCGACGGGAGGGAACAGCCGGAGGAAACGCAGAGCGACCAGCTGCTGCGCGAGCATTACAGCGCTTACGAGGTTACGGAGGGCTTCCCGGAGATGTCGTTCACGGTGACAGGCATTGATGGGAAGGGCGCTCTTGTCACGGGCTCCTTCATGCCGGTGTTTCTGGGCGTGCAGAAGGTCATTCTCGTGACGCAGGGGAAGATCTACGTGGCGGATAAGAGCCTTGCCAAGGGCGCAGGCGCCTTCCTCGAATACCTTTCGCGCGTTGCCTGCGACAACATTTTCATTTCCGACCAGGACCTCCGGACCTTCGTGCCGGTGATGCTCCAGGACATGAAGAAGCACTTCAATATTTTCTACGTGGACTTCAACGAGGCGGACTATATGCCCAGGGAGGCGGCCATTAAGCTTTACGTGGACATGCCCCGCAGCGACGTGATCTCCTGCGAGCTTTACGCCTGCTACGGCGAGGGCGGCAGCGAAAAGCGCTACAACGTGCTCACGGACAGGGATTATTCCGGGTCGCTGCGCAACGAGGCCGCGGAAATGGAGGCCTGGGAGGTCCTCAAAAAGTATTTCAACAAATACGATCCGCGGCGGGGCTCGGCCCTTATGGTCAAGAACGATGAGGCGATCTACAGCTTCATTACCGAGCAGATCTACGAGCTGGACAGCCTGGGCGAGGTGTTTGTCTCCGACAAGCTGAAGGCCGTCAACGTCAAGAAAGCCTCCCGGATAATGGCCGGCGTGTCGCTCAAGGGCGACCTGCTCAGCTTCACGGTGGAGAGCGAGGACTTCACGCCGCAGCAGCTTTCCGAGCTTCTCAGCAAGTACGACAGGCGCAAGAAATTCTTCCGCCTCACCGACGGCACGTTCATCAATATGGAGGGCGAGGGCTTCGAGAATCTCGCCGCAGTGGGCAAAATGCTCGAAATGAGCGGCCTCACGCTCAGCTCCGGCACGGTGACGATACCGAAGTTCCGGGCGCTCTTCCTGGACAGCGAGCTTTCCGACAACGAAAACGTTCTCATAAGCAGGAGCCGCGACTTCAGGGCCCTCATACGTAACATGAAGACCTTTGAGGACAACGACTACGAGGTGCCGGAGGACCTCAAGGACACGCTCAGAAACTACCAGAAGTTTGGCTTCCGGTGGCTCAAGACGCTCAAAAACAACGGCTTCGGCGGTATTCTCGCGGACGAGATGGGGCTCGGCAAGACCGTCCAGACCATCGCCTTCCTCAAGTCCGAATATGACGAGGGCAACCGCAGCGGCGCCATCATCATATGCCCGGCTTCGCTGGTATACAACTGGAAGAGCGAGATCGAACGCTTCGCGCCGGATCTGCCCTGCGTGGTGGTGTCCGGCAAGCAGGAGGAGCGCCTCAGGATCCTCGGGGACCTCCGCCGCAGCGACATCCTGATAACCTCGTACGAGCTTCTCAGGAGAGACGTGGACATTTATTCGAAGCTGCATTTCGGATATCAGATCATTGACGAGGCTCAGTACATCAAAAACAGCGCCACGCTGTCCTCCAGGGCCGTGAAGCAGATCAGCGCCGGCTTCAGGCTGGCTCTTACCGGTACGCCCATCGAGAACAAGCTGTGCGAGCTCTGGAGCATTTTTGACTACCTGATGCCCGGCTTCCTGCACGACTACAGGCAGTTCAAGGAGGAATACGAGACGCCCATCGTGACGTTTAAGGACCGCGAAGCGCTCATGAACCTCCGCAAGCTCATAAGGCCCTTCGTGCTGCGGCGCCTGAAGTCCGACGTCCTGAAGGATCTGCCCGACAAGCTCGAGGAGACCCTTATGGCGAAGCTCACCGACAGCCAGGAGGAGCTCTACCGGGCGAACCTTCTGCGCATCCGCGACAGCATCGCCGGCAAGACCAACGACGAGCTGGCAAAGGGCACCGTCCGCATACTGGCAGACCTCATGCAGCTCCGCCAGATCTGCTGCGACCCCTCGCTGATATTCGAAAATTACGACGGCGGCGCGGCCAAGGTCGACCTCTGCATAGAGCTCGTGAAGCGTGCCATCGACGGCGGCCACAAGGTGCTGCTGTTCTCGCAGTTTACGAGCATGCTGTCGATCATCGAGAAGCGCCTGGACGGCGAGAAGATAATGTACTATTCGCTGGTGGGCCAGACCCCCAAGGAGAAGCGCACCGGCATGGTGGAGGCCTTCAACCAGGGCGACGTTCCGGTGTTCTGCATCTCGCTGAAGGCGGGCGGCACCGGGCTCAACCTCACAAGCGCTGACATCGTCATTCATTTCGACCCCTGGTGGAACGTGGCCGTGCAGAACCAGGCCACCGACAGGGCGCACCGCATCGGGCAGCGGAACATTGTCACGGTGTACCGCCTTATCGCGAAGGACACCATCGAGGAAAACATCATGAAGCTTCAGGAGCGCAAGAAGGAGCTGGCCACCGAGCTGCTGTCCGGCGAGGGCATCGACGCTGAGGGCATTTCGAGAGAAGAACTGCTGGAGATATTGGGGTGATCTGAGTGCCGTCCGCGCGTTCCGCGGTAAATGAGTGCCGGGAAGAGGCCGGAGGCCGGAGAGAGCGCACAGGGCGCACATCATATTTACCCTGAAAATCGGAGATTCAGATTGAAAGACACAGGCTTTTACGTTTACACCTTCGGGTGCAAGGTGAATATTTTCGAGTCCGAAGCCATGGGGGAGCTGCTTCTCGAGAGAGGCGGCTTTTTCCGCGCTGATACGCCCGGGGACGCGGACGTTATCATAATAAATACCTGCGCGGTTACGGAGGAAAGCGAAAAAAAGGCGCTGAAGCTCATAAGGCGCGTGAAGCGGGAGAATCCGAAGGCGTGTCTTCTTGTGTGCGGCTGCATGGCGCAGCTTTCGACTGAACGCATTGAAGGCGCCGGAGCGGATATTATTTTCGGGAACACGAAAAGAACCGTGCTGCCGGAGCTTATCGCGGAGTGGAAAAAGAGCGCGGGGCCGCAGAGGGCGCCGCTTATTTACACCGACAGGCACAGTGAGGGCGAGCTGTTTGAGAGGCTTAGCGTGAAGTCCTACGGCAGCTTGACGCGGGCGAATCTTAAGATTGAGGACGGCTGCGACTGTTATTGCGCTTATTGCGTGATTCCCTTCGCGAGGGGGCACGTGCGCTCGCTGCCGCCTGACGACGTCCGGGAGATGGCCCGTGAATTTACGCGCAACGGTCACCGGGAGATCGTGCTTACAGGCATCAACATCGGTATGTACGGGCGCGACATAGGCAAAAGCCTTTACGACGCCGTGGCGGCTGCCCGTGAAGGCGGCGCTCTCAGGATCCGGCTCGGTTCGATCGAGATCGACCTTATTGACGACGACACGATAATGAAGCTCGCGCAGGTCGAGGAGCTGTGCCCGCATTTCCATACGTCGCTGCAGTCGGGCTCCGACACGGTGCTGCGCAGGATGAACAGAAGGTACGACGCGGCGGAATACATGAGGAAGATCGACCTGCTCAAGGACAATTTCGGGAATCCATCCGTCACAACTGATATTATCGTGGGCTTCCCGGGGGAGACCGAGGACGAGTTCAACGAGACGGTGGAATTTGCGCGGAGGGTGGGCTTCTACAAGATGCACGTTTTTCCTTACTCGATAAGGCCCGGAACCGCCGCCGCAAGCATGCCGGAGCAGGTGCCGGAGGAGATCAAAAAGAAGAGGGCGGAATTGCTGGGCGCTCTTGACGTCGAGATGCGCGGCAGGTTCATCAACGGACAACTGGGCATTCCGCAGAGCGTGCTGGTCGAGACCGTCAGGGACGGGTTTGCTTTTGGCCACACCGCAAATTATATTTACGTCAAGATACCGCTTGACGGGGGCGCAGGCGGCGGGTCCGCCAAGGTTTCCAGGAACGAATTTGCAGGCGTGAGAATAAAGGCCTTCGGGGAGGATGCGGCGCTGGGAGAGCTGATTTGAGCACAGTGAAGAATCGGCCGCGGTGAAGATGGTTTGAGCCCGGTGATGGGTTGAACCCGGTGATGGGTTGAGCCGGTGATGATGGTCTGAGCGGGGCGGCGAAGGTTTGGGCGCGGGAAGCCGCACGGCGCACTGCCGGGTTCTTTACAAGAGCGAGGATTTGCGGTAAAATGAAAGTTGTGGGTTTTAATTCACGGGCTTAGGAGAGGTGAAGCGTGGAAGAGTACAGAATTCAAAAGTTTTTGGCACATTCGGGCGTTTCATCCCGCAGAGCCGCCGAGGTGTTGATCGCGGAGGGCAGGGTCTTTGTGAACGGCAGACGCGTTACCGATCCGGCCACCAAGGTGACGGTCAGGGACAAGGTCACCGTGGACGGAAAGCACGTCACGATCACAAGGACGCACACGTACATTATCATGAATAAACCGCTGTCCGTTCTCAGCTCGGCCGAGGATGACCGCGGGAGGACCTGCGTTGTGGATCTCGTTAAGACCGACGCCAGACTTTACCCGGTGGGCAGGCTGGATTACGATACGCAGGGGATTATTCTTCTCACGGATGACGGCAAGTTTATGCAGCGAATTACCCACCCCAAGTATGAGATGTGGAAAACCTACGAGGCGCTTGTCAAGGGCGAGCCCAAGGAGGAGGATCTGGCGGTGCTCCGGCAAGGCGTTCCGCTGGATGACGGCCTGGCGCTTCCTGCGGAGGCTGACGTGGTCAGGTTCAAGGGCCCCAACGCCGTGGTTCGCGTCCGGATCAGAGAGGGCCGCAACCGGCAGGTGCGAAGAATGCTGGAGGCGATCGGATTCCCGGTGCTTAAACTGAAGCGCACTGCTATTGGCGGGCTTACGGTCGAAGGCTTGAGGCCCGGCGCCTGGAGGCACATGAAGCGGAAGGATTTTGAGGACCTTCTCGGCAAGAACGAGGCCCGCAAATGGGGCTTTACCTGAGCGGGAGTCGATTAAACGTTGCCGCGGATGACTTTAACGATAGATCAACAATAAATCGATCATCAGATAATATGGCAGGTTGATATGGCAGATTTTAACGACAACAGAGAGAATAAGGAGTCCTTTGAGGACTTTTCGGCCGTGGAAGAGGAGTTTTTTGACGACGATTTTGTGTTCACCGTCAAGGACCCCGAGGACGAGCCTGCTGCGGCTTTTGAAGCGGCTTCGGACAGCTCGGCGGCTTCCGGCGCTTCCAATACTTCTGACGTTTCAGATACAAGTGAGGCTGCCCCTGATGCACCCGAAGCTGCCGCGGACACGGCTGACGTTGCTTTGAACTCTGCAGGCGCTGCCGCGGACACGGCTTATGCGGCCTCTGACGCTGCTGATCTTGCGGAAAACGCGGGCCCTTTGGACGGTTTTGCGGAGGATGATATTCCCGGGGCGGATGATATTTTTGCGGACACGGTGGAGGCCGGTTCCGACAGCATCGATGACCTCAAGGATCACGCGGAGGAAGGCGGCGCACAGGGCGGAGATCGGCCTTACGGCGGCGCGGATTCAGGCGAAGAGGGGACGCTCTTTGGCAGCATTACCGGAAAGATCGACGTGGTGGACGGCGCTTCCGGCGACAACGACAGAGCTGCCATGATTTCCTTTTACGAGATGGAGGCAGGCGCAGAGGGGCTTGAGGCAGACGCAGCGGGAGACCGGACGGCTGCGGCAGGAAACGCGGACAAGTCGTTTCTTTACAGGTTTTTCCATGCGCAAAAAGGCGACCCGCTCTATATTCCTCATGAGATCGTTTCCTACGTTCTTATCATTATTCTGGCCTTCGTGGCGGCGATTCTCATAAACATTTACATTTTCCGGCTCAGCACGGTGGTGGGCGGCTCGATGAACCATACCTTCCACAACGGGGAGACGGTTTTCCTATCAAGACTGCCGTACATTTTCGGGTCACCCAAGAGGGGCGACGTTATCATTTTTGACCACACAGGCGAGCCCAGAACCTTCAAAAAGGACTGGTCCGATTCGATCAGGTCCAACGCGATCGTCAATCTGTTCAGAAAAAGCAAGAACATCGACGAGGACAAGCACGAATTTTACATCAAGCGCGTCATCGGCATTGAGGGCGACGTCATTCTCATCAAGAACAACAAGGTCTACAGGGCCAGAGCCGCGGAGCTTGGCGGCGCTTATGCGGAATATTACGAGCTGAGCGAGCAGTACAGGAAGAAGCCGAGTGACGAGGAAATCAAGGGCAAACTGGAAAATGCAAGGGCGGCGTTCGCGGGCATCGGGCAGGATATGTCGCAGTGGGAGGAGCTTGTCGAGCCATACGTGAATCCAGACGAGACGCCGAACTACCGTGACTGGGAAGGCAGGCTCTGGTTTGTGGGAAGTGACGAGGTGTTCGTGATGGGTGACAACCGCAACCACAGTCTGGACAGCAGAAACCTTGGCACGAAGCCGGTAAATTGCATTCTCGGCAAGGTGCTCGGAAACCACTGAGCTTTTAGATTGACAATTTTTCGTAACGGAAATTCCGGAGTTTACAATGATCAAAATTTGCATCGCGTCCAATAACCGCAACAAGATAAAGCAGTTTGGGGAAATAATAGCCGGGGAGGGCATTTGCGCGGAAACGTATTCCGCGGGAGACCTCGGCTTCAGCGATTTTCCGCCGGAGGACGCGGAAACCTTCTTTGGCAACAGTCTGATCAAAGCCTCTGCGGTGCGCGGGTTCCTTGAAGCAAAGGGTATTGCCGGGCAATATTACGTGCTCTCGGACGACTCGGGTATCTGCGCCGACGCGCTTGGCGGGGCGCCCGGCGTTCATTCCGCGCGATTCTCGGGCGAGCATGCGACGGACGACGCGAACAACCGCAAATTGGTCTCGCTGCTTGCGGCTTTCCCGGAAGAGGAGAGGACCGCGCATTATTCCTGCGTGGTCACGATGATCGTCCCGAATGGCGACATTATTAGCGGCCAGGGCATGGTTTTCGGCAGGGTCATCGACACGCCAAGGGGCCACGACGGCTTCGGATACGATCCTTTCTTTTACGTGGATCCAAAGGGGGCGACCTTCGCGGAGCTTTCCTCCGCGGACAGGAATGCCATCAGCCACAGGGGGAATGCCCTCAGGCGCGTTATCCGCGAGATCAAGCTGCGGTAGGCGCTCATTAAATGCTCTTCCGCAAGCGGCGGGTTTTACCGTCGTTTTTCAGCGTGAATTAAAGCCCGGAGGAGAATCTGATTCTTCTCCTTTTTAGAACTGAAATATATTCCCGATCCGATGGGATCTTCCGCTGATCAAAATGTTCCTTCCAATCGTGAGGTCAGCGAAGCTTTTTCCTTTTTACAGCGAAATAATTCTCCTGCAGCAAGTCCGGCTTCGTGATGACGAAAGCCTGATCCCGGATCAAGCCTGACGCCGGGATGAAGCAAGCCTGATCCCGTGAATGCAGCGGTGCCCGGAGGCAACGTTAAAGCAGCGGCGAAACGTATTTGACCGACAACCCGGCACAGACGTGCCCGTTCGGAGTGTGATAAGATGAACCAGCGTAATTTGAGACAGAACGTGCTTGTGACCGGCGCCACCGGAGGAATCGGCTCGGCGATCGTCCGCAAGTTTTACGAAGAGGGCTGCAACGTGGCGATACACTATGCCCACAGCAAGGACCGGGCGGAGCTTCTGGCTGAGACACTCAGCGAAAACGGCGGCGGCACGGTAAGGGTCTTCGGCGCGGACTTCACGGACCCCTATTCGATACAGGATATGTTCGCGGAGATCCGGGAGGATTTCGGGGACGTCGATATTCTCGTGAACAACGCGGGAATCGGCAGCTTCGGCCTCATCACCGACGTGACCTATGAAGACTGGCGCACGATGTTCGCCGTCAACGTAGACGCCGCATTCCTGTGCATCCGCGAGGTTCTTCCGTACATGATAAGGCAGAACTACGGAAAAATCGTGAACGTTTCGTCGATATGGGGCATTACGGGCGCTTCCTGCGAGGTGGATTATTCCGCCGCCAAGGCCGCGATAATAGGGCTCACGAAGGCTCTCGCCAAGGAGGTGGGGCCGTCGGGCGTGAACGTCAATTGCGTCGCGCCGGGAGTCATCGATACCGAGATGAATGCCCGACTCAGCCCGGAGGATATGCTGGATCTGGTGGACGATACGCCGCTCGGCAGGCTGGGCCTCCCGCAGGACGTCGCGGAAGCGGTCTTTTTCCTGTGCGGAGAGGGCGCCTCGTTTATCACGGGGCAGGTTTTGAGCCCGAACGGCGGGTTTGTGATCTAGGAGGAGCGCCTCCGGCTGCCGCGCAGCGCCCTCCGGCCTCTGGCCTTTAGCCTATAGCTGCCTCGCAGCGCCCTCCGGCCTGTACAGGCACTCGGCACTGACAACATCAACCAACCTATACAAGACTCACTCGATTTGAAAGGTACCGTAATGAAAAAGCTTGATGATAAAACCAAGAAGATATTGGTGATCGTAGGAGCCGTGGTCGTACTGGCGGTCCTGCTGATCGCCGTCGCGAAGTTCTACCCGGGAGGTATTCAAGGGCTCTTTAGCGCGGTCGGAAACGTTGCGGAAGGGACCGGGGCCCCCGTTGAGACAGGATTGACGGTGACTACGCCGAAGCCCTCCGGAGGAGGGAACGAGACTGCCGGGCCTGAAGACGAACCCGCGGAAACAGACGCTCAGGGCACCGAAACGGCCGCCATTGACGAGAACGGCTTTTACTACGACAAGGACAACGTGGCCCTTTACATTCACACGTACGGCAAGCTCCCCTCGAATTTTATGACCAAGAATGAAGCCCGCGCCCTCGGCTGGAACGGCGGCTCGCTCGAGAAGTACGCGCCCGGCAAGGTCATTGACGGCGACTACTTCGGCAACAACGAGGGGCTGCTTCCCAAGGGCGTGAAGTATACCGAGTGCGACATTGACACGAAGGGCTCTGACCGGGGCGCCAAAAGGATCGTGTTCGGAAACGACGGCAGCATCTACTATACCGACGACCATTACGAGAGCTTCACCAGACTGTACTGAGTCGGCGCAGGGGCGCGTATTGTTCCGCCTGGGCGCTAAGGGGCGCGTATTGCTCCGCGACAAGCATGCCCGCATACGAAAAGCGGGAGCCGGTTTATTGACGCGGACAGTATTGACGCGGACAGTATCTCTGCACGGCGCACCGGCAAATGAGCCGCGGAAGCCGAAGGAAAACGAAGGAGATTGGAGCACTATGAGACGCAGCATCAATTGCAAAAAAATAGCGGATCTGAAGGAATTTTACACTGTGATCGCGAAGAAGATGAAATTCCCGGAGTGGTTCGGGTTTAATCTTGACGCGCTGAACGACGTGCTGGGAGACGTTCCGGGCGGAACGGTGCTGGTGCTGAAGAACTTTGACGTCATGGCCGGGAAGGTCGGGCCCAAGGCGGAGACCCTCAGGAGCGTGCTTCAAAACGCCGCCGACGAGAACCCGGGGCTCACGGTGAAGTTTCTGTGAGGCACAGCCGGCCCTGAGATCTGCCAAGGATCTCCCGAAGGCTTCCCCGGGATTTCCCGAAGATCTCCCCGAGATTTCCCGAAGATCTCCCCGGTAATTTTTGCGTCTGCCGTATTGTAAAAAAGCGGTTATGGTAGTAAAATAACTTTTTGTGAGTTTCGGTCGGGAAGTGCTTATTGCGGCGCTTTTGAGACCTTTATGAACCCTTATTGAGATAACGAAAGGCGGAATTAAAATGAATTTTCTTGAAAGAATCAGTGAAAGAGCGAGAAGCGACATAAAAACGATCGTTTTGCCCGAATCAGAGGACGTCAGAGTCATCAAGGCTGCGGCCATGATACAGGAGCAGGGAATTGCGAACGTTGTCCTGGTGGGCGACCCCGACAAGATAAAGATACTGGCGGAGGGGCTTGACATTTCGAAGGCGCGTATCGTTAATCCGATCGGCTACGGGAAATTTGACGAGTACGTAAACGCTTTTTACGAGCTCCGCAAGGCCAAGGGCATGACCCCCGAGAAGGCTGAAGCCACCATGAAGGACTACGTTTACTTCGCGACAATGATGGTCAAAATGGGCGAGGCCGACGGCATGGTTTCCGGCGCGGCGCATTCCACCGCAGACACGGTGAGACCCGCTCTCCAGATTCTCAAGACAAGACCGGGCACCAACAAGGTTTCCGCGTTCTTCGTGATGGTGGTTCCGAACTGCGAATACGGCGCTGACGGCGCTTTCGTATACGGTGACAGCGGCCTTGTGGAAAATCCCGACGCAGAGGCGCTTTCCGACATTGCCATCGAATCCGCGGCTTCATTTAAGCAGCTTATCGAGAAGGAGCCGGTGGTGGCCATGCTTTCCTATTCCACCTACGGCAGCGCTCACAGCGAGCTTACCGAGAAGGTGATCGAGGCCACACGTCTCGCCAAGGAGAAGGCCCCGGAGCTGGTGCTTGACGGCGAGCTTCAGGCGGACGCGGCGCTTGTTCCCAAGGTCGGCGCATCCAAGGCACCCGGAAGCCCGGTGGCAGGCAAAGCGAACGTCCTCATATTCCCGGACCTCAACTGCGGCAATATCGCCTACAAGCTCACGCAGAGGCTCGCCAAGGCAGAGGCCTACGGGCCGATTCTTCAGGGCGTGGCAAGACCCGTGAACGACCTTTCGAGAGGCTGCAGCGCCGAGGATATCGTGGGCGTGGTCGCAATCACTGCCGTTCAGGCTCAGGGAAGGTAAGGCTCAGGCAAGGCAAGGCTCAGAGAAGCTAAGGCAGAGAGAGGGTAAGGCTCAGGCAGGGCATGACCCGGAGAGGGTAACCCTCGCAGCAGCGTTACATATTTACGGACTCAGCTCCGGGAAGAGGAAATTTACGGACTCAGCTCCGGGAAGAGGAAATAACGGGCCCGGGTCCGGGAAAGAGGTAAAAATGAAAATTCTTGTCATAAACTGCGGCAGCTCATCGCTCAAATATCAGCTGATCGACATGGAAAACGAGGAAGTCCTGGCGAAGGGCCTCTGCGAAAGAATAGGAATCAACGATTCAGTGCTGAATCACACCCCGGGCGGCCGCGACAAGGTCGTCATCAAGGTGGACCTGCCCAACCATGAGGTCGCCATCCGCGAGGTCATCAAGGCTCTCACCGACAGCGAAATCGGCGTCATCAAGGATCTGTCGGAGATCTCCGCGGTAGGTCACCGCGTGGTTCACGGCGGCGAGAAATTCGCGGGCTCCGTGCCGGTCACAGAGGCGGTCATGAAGGCTCTTAACGAGTGCACACCGCTGGCGCCGCTTCACAATCCGCCCAACATTATCGGTATTGAAGCCGTTACGGCAGGAATGCCGGGAATCCCCCAGGTCGGCGTGTTCGACACAGCGTTCCACCAGTCCATGCCGGAGAAGGCTTACATGTACGCGCTGCCATATGAGCTTTACGAGAAGTTCGGCATCAGGAAGTACGGCTTCCACGTCACCTCCCACAAATTCGTGGCCGAGCGCTGCGCCGAGCTTATGGGCAAGGACGTTTCCGAGCTCAAGATAATCACGCTTCACATCGGCAGCGGTGCCAGCATTGCCGCGGTCATGAACGGCAAGTGCGTTGACACGTCCATGGGCTTCACGCCTCTTGACGGTCTTGTGATGGGCACAAGGTGCGGCAAGATCGACCCCGCGGTTATTACGTTCCTTCTCAAGCACGGCTACGACGCAAAAGAGGTGGATTCGATCCTCAACAAGCAGTCCGGCGTGCTGGGCGTCAGCGGCGTTTCGGCCGACACCAGAGACGTCTGGGCAGCCGCCGACAACGGCAACCGCAGAGCGGCCCTCGCGCGCGATATGTTCGTCTACAGGATCAAGGCTTACATCGGCGAATACATGGCTGCCATGAACGGTGCGGACGCAATCGTCTTTACGGCAGGCTGCGGTGAGAATGATTCATACACCCGCGAGAAGGTCTGCGAGGATATGGACTTCTTCGGCATCAAGATGGATAAGACCAAGAACAACGTCCGCGGCCGCGAGGTGGATCTGTCTGCTGAGGATTCGAGGGTCAAGGTGTTCGTGATTCCCACCAATGAGGAGCTGGCGATCGCGAGAGAGACGAAGAGGCTCAGAGGTTAGGAGTGCCGGGAACAGGCCGGAGGCCGGCGCGCATTCCGCACGGGTTATGGGCTTAGAGTTATGGGACTTGAGTTATGGGACTCGAGTTATGAGACTTGAGTCGCGGGGCGATAGTACCGAAGCACTGCGCGGCGGCTGCAAAAATACAATTATAAACAGAGCAGGCAAAGTAACTGCACGCCGCAGGGGATGGGAGTATAGCCCCTGCGGCACCGGTTTGCTCCGGTGGACTGGCTTTGCTTCATCCGCTGTAAAACGTTTACACAGATGTTTGCTCTTTTCATTGACTTTTATGAAACGGAGCTTTTTTTATGAAAAAATTAAGCTTGAATTCCTGGAAAGCCTGGGTATTCACGGCAGCTCTTGCCGCGCTTTCCATTATCCTGACGAGGTTTGCAAGCATCAACATCGGAACCACCGTCCGCATAGGGTTTGGCAGGCTTCCGATAATGCTGGCTTCTGCGTGGTTCGGACCGGTTCTCGGGGCGATTTGCGGCGGCGCGGCGGATATTATCGGGGCGCTCATGAGCACCGGCTGGAATCCTCTTCTGACGGTTCCGGCGGTCGTCTGCGGCATCATTCCGTTCTTCCTTTTCTGGGCCTTCCGGGTCCGCAGCACGGTTTCCGGCAAAAAGGAGATTCGCGCCAATATATTCAAGGTCGGGGCCTCGGTGGTCATCACCAAGGTCATTACCCAGGGCATCATTATGACGCTGCTGCTGGCGTACGTGTTCAAGCAGACCCCTGTGCAGCTGATGACGTCGCTGGGGATCAGGAATCTCATCACCGTTGGCGAAGCGATCGTCGAGACCGCCGCCATTTACATGCTTTACACAAACAAAGCCATCAACCGGATCATACGTTGACGTGAGTCCGCGAGAATTTACGGGCACGCACAAAGACTTGACGAGGAGCGCAAAAATGACAGTCAAAGAGGCGATGGCCTTCCTGTACGACGAAGGCAAAAATGTCAGCAGACCCGGGCTTGAGCGCATGAATGAGCTTCTGGAGAAGCTCGGCAGCCCGCAGCGGGACTGCGCCTTTGTGCACGTCACGGGCACCAACGGGAAGGGCTCCTTTTGCCACATTCTCTCCGGAATAATGACGGCTGCGGGCTGCAGGACGGGCGTTTACACGTCTCCCGCGCTGACAGACATTTACGAGCGCATCGTGATTGACGGGAAAAGCATAACGCCCCGAAGGCTGGCGGGTCTGGTATCGGCGATCAAAGACGCCGCGGCGACCATGGAGGACGTGCCCACCAGATTCGAGCTGGAGACCGCGCTGGCGTTCCTGTATTTTGCCCGCGAGAAGTGCGACCTTGTGATACTCGAGGTCGGCATGGGCGGCGCTCTCGACGCCACGAACGTGCTTCAAAGCAACGTGTTGTCGGTCATCATGAATATCAGCCTCGACCATACGCGGGAGCTGGGCGCCACGGTGCAGGAGATCGCCGCGGTCAAATCGGGGATCATTAAAAGCGGCTCGCCCTGCGTTTTTTACGGCGAGGACCGTGAAGCGCTTCCCGTGATCCGCGAGAAGTGCCTTGCCGGGAATTCAGAGCTTGTGGTGCCCGACAGAAATTGCCTTAAAACAGGCAAAATCACGCCCGCGGGCTCAAGCTTTTCGTATAAGCGTTGGCAGGATATTTTCCTGCCGCTCACCGGAAAATACCAGATTTTCAACGCGGTCACCGTTCTGGAGGCGCTGGACGTATTGGCGCGAAGAGGCTTTCCGGTGGAGGCGGAAAAAGTCAGGGACTCCTTCGCGAAGCTGCCTCCCATAAGGGGCCGGTTTGAGATCGTCCGCAGGGAGCCGTACGTCATATACGACGGGGCGCACAATCCGGGCGGCTTCGAGGCGCTGTTCGATAGCCTCCGGGAGGTGTTCGGGAGCTTTAAGGCCATCGTCATAATGGGAGTTATGCGCGACAAGGATTACACCCGATGCCTCAGGATCGCCGCGCCGCACGTGAAGAAGCTCTACGCGGTCACGCCCGACAATAAACGGTCTCTCAAAGGTGAGGCTCTTGCCGAATGCGCCCGCAAGGCCGGTATTGACGCGGAAGCGCTTGCCGCGCCGGAGAAGCTTCTCCTAAAAGAGGTGAAAAAAGCGGCCAAAGATGATATAATCCTGATTTGCGGCTCGCTTTATCTTTACAGGGACGCCGCGAGGTGGATCAAGGCGGTCAAGGCTGAGAGGGTCGTCAAGGCTGAGAGGGTCGTCAAGGCCGCGAAGTCCGTCAAGGCCGCGAAGTCGCCTGACGCCGGGGCCGGAAAAGATTTGAACAACGAAGCAAAGGAAAAGAAAATGATCACGATTGCGATTGACGGGCCCAGCGGAGCGGGCAAAAGTACCGTGGCGAAGGCGCTCGCGAAGGAATTCAACATCGGCTACCTCGATACCGGGGCAATGTACCGGACGGCCGCGCTCTACATGGACAGAAGGCTTCCGACGCTTGCGGCGGAGGTGGCGGAGGGCGCCATTCACGAGGAGACGCAGAAGGCGATCGTCGGGCTGCTTGACGGCGCGGACATCAGAGTTTTGTATGACGAAAACAGTGTGCAGCATATGTACATCGGCGACGAGGACGTGTCAGGACTGATAAGAACACCCGTGATTTCAATGGAGGCCTCGAAGGTTTCCGCGATACCGGAGGTGCGGGTTTTCCTTGTGGATATGCAGCGCAAGATCGGCGAGACCACGAGCGTTGTAATGGACGGACGGGACATCGGCACACACGTGATGCCCGGCGCCACCGTCAAGATATACCTCACGGCTTCGGCTGAGGAACGCGCCCGCAGGAGATATCTGGAGCTTATCGAGAAGAACCCGGACACGGTGTACGAGGACGTGCTCAAGGACATCGTCGACAGGGACTACGGCGATTCGCACAGGGCGGTGTCGCCGCTAAGGCAGGCCGGGGACGCGGTGCTGCTTGACACCACGGAGCTGTCGCTGGAGGAGTCGATTGCCGCGGCAGTGAAAATCGTGAGAGACGTTGTTTCTCCGGGTGCCGGTCTGTAGCCTCTGCCCTTTCTCGGCACCGGCACTCACTTCCCATAACCGGAATCCCATAACTCGAATCCCATAACTCGAGTCCCATAACTCGAACCCCATCCCTCAAACTCTGACACAAACGGAGGACCTCTTGAACGTTACCGTTGCGAAAACAGCAGGCTTCTGCTTCGGCGTGGACAACGCCGTCAAGTCTGCATTTGCTCTTGCTGAGAGCCCCGAATGCGCGGGCCGGAGGATTTTTACCTTCGGGCCGCTTATTCACAATGACGCTCTCGTCAAAAAGCTTGAAGAGATGAATATTCGAGTTATCGAAAGCCCTGACGAAGCGGAGCCCGGGGACGTGGTCATTATTCGCGCGCACGGTGTGCCGGAGGGGGTTATTGACGCGCTGGAGCAAAAAGGCGTGACGGTGAAGGACGCGACCTGCCCCTTTGTGAAGAAGATTCACGAGCTCGTGAAGCGCGAGCACGAGGCCGGGCGGCGGATCATCATTATCGGGGACGGGCAGCACCCTGAGGTGATCGGGATCAAAAGCCGCGGGGGAGAGGACACGGTCGTGATTTCGGACGTTCCGGAGAGTATTTCGGAGATAATTTGCGATAATTTTCACGAAAATATTTTTTCCTGCGTCGTACAAACCACATTTAACCGGAAAAAATACGAAAAAATCAGGAATTTCTTAAAAGAAACGCTTGACGAAATTCTTTTTTATGATACTATATGCAATGCAACTTCCAAAAGGCAGGAAGAAGCGGAGTTTTTGGCGAAAAAAAGCGATTTTATGGTGGTAGTCGGCAGTCGCAAAAGCTCCAATACGATCAAGCTTTTTGAGATCTGCAGGGACAACTGTCCCAATGCCGTTCTCATCGAAAGCGTTGCCGAGCTGGGAGAAGTGGATAGTAAATTTTTGGAAATAGGTGTGACAGCGGGTGCATCGACGCCTGACTGGCTCATCGAGGAGGTTTTGTTAGTTATGGATGAAGTGAAATCGATCGAAAATGAAGTTATGACCGATGAAGCTGTGGAAAATGCTGAGACAGTGGCAGAGACTGCAAGCGAGAATTTCGATGAAATGCTCAAAGACAGCCTTGTTACAGTCAGAAGCGGAGAAGTTGTTGAGAAGCCGATCATCAAGGTCGATGCCACCAGAGTTTACCTTGATTTAGGTTTTAAGTATGAAGGCTACATTGATATCAATGAGTTTGACGGCACACCCGAGGTTGGGACAATGGTTAAAGCCTTTGTGGTGCACGTGAGCGACAGAGATTGCGAAGTTAAGCTTTCCAAGTCAAAGGTTGATAAAAATGTTGATCTTAATACCCTTGAAGAAGCATACCAGAACAAAACCCCTGTTACCGTTAAAGTAGTTAAAGCCACCGAGAGAGGCGTTATCGCGGCATACGGAACCGCGCAGCTTTACATTTCGGCTTCCAAGCTGGATCTTCGTTTCGTCAAGAAGACGGAGGAGAAGGTCGGCAATGAGCTGGAGGTCCTTATCACCAGATTCGGTCCCGACGAGAGGGGCAGGCTGAGGATCGGCGGCGACGCGAGAGTTATTCTCGAGGCCAAGAAGAAGGAGCAGGACGACGCCTTCTGGAACAGCCTTGAGGTTGGCAAGGAATACACCGGCAAGGTCAAGGGCATCACTAAGACCGGCTCCGCGGCGTTTGTTGAGTTAGAGCCCGGCTACGAGGGCCACCTTTCCTTCAGGGAAGCTTCCTGGAGAAGGATCACCGACGTCAACGAGGTCCTCAGGAAGGGCGACATGGTCACCGTTAAGGTGCTCAGCTTCGACCGCGAGAAGAACCACATTTCTCTCTCCGCCAAGAAGCCCGAGGACGACCCCTGGTTCGACGCCGAGAATAAATTCCAGGTTGGCGACATTCTGGACGTTACAGTCAGAAGATTCGCCAAGAGCAAGGAGCAGAAGGAATACGGTGTATTCGTGGACGTTGAGCCCGGCGTTACAGGACTCGTTCACATTTCCCATATTTCCAACAAGCGCATCAACAGCGCAGCCGACGTTCTCGAGATCGGCCAGGTCGTAAAGGCCCAGGTTCTCGCAGTGGACGTCGAGAACAAGAAACTCAGCCTCGGCATCAAGGAGGTCATGGCCTACGATCCGCCCGAGAAGCCTGAGGAGCTTGACGAGAACGGCAATCCTATCGTCAAGGAAAAGAAGGATAGACCTCGCAAAGAGCGCGCTGCCCGCAATTCCGGAGAAGGCGCCGACGGTGAGAAGTTCGAAAGAAAGCCCAGAGCACCCCGCAAGCCCAAGGAGGAAGAGTTCCACGACGATATCACTCCTTCAGCTACATCTATTGCCGATCTGATCGGAGATCTTGACTTTGGCGAGGAGACACAGGACGAGTAATTCCTTCGACTGTCTGCAAAAGGCACCGGCAGATCAAGGGCACCTTACGGGGACTCTTCAATAGACTGGATCTGCCGGCACCTTTTTGCGTGCCGTTAAAACGAGGTAACTTATATGAAGAAGAAAGAGTTAGTAGCTTATATAGCCAAAAAGAGCGGCCATTCCCAGAAGGATTCCGAGATCATGCTGGATTGCATCTTTGAGGCAATTGCAGAGCTGGTAGCTGCCGGCGAGGAAGTACAGGTCAACGGCTTCGGCGCTTTCGGCGCCAAGGATCGCGCCGCTCGCAGAAGCATTGATATCATGGCTATCCGCAACGAGCAAAAGAAGGCTATGATCGACGTGCCCGCCGCCAAAAAGGTTTATTTCAAGGTCGGCTCGACGCTCAAAAGGCGCGTGGATGATGCCTTCAAGGGCATTGAGGAGTGATCGCGCAGGGATCTATCATCAGGCTTCACCGGTCTTCATCCGGTCTTCGCGGGTCTTTGCGGACCCTTGCAGTCCTCGCGGCCTGCAAGCCCATGCAGAACCTGCCTTCTGAACCAACCTGCTTGAAAAAGCAAATTTTATTTGATATTATGCATCTGTCTTGAGGACAGATTTACATTTGGAGGTGAGTATATTGCCGAATATAAAATCAGCTAAGAAAAGAGTTATCGTTTCTCAGACCAAAGCGAAGAGAAATGCTTCCGCCAAGTCCGCTCTCAGAACTTCTTTGAAGAAGGCACGCGTGGCAATCGCCAATGACGCGGAGAACAAGGACGAGGCTTTGAAGGCTGCCGGGATCAGTCTCGACAAGGCTGCTGCGAAGGGTCTTATTCATAAGAACAACGCTGCCCGTAAGAAATCCAGACTCGCAAAAGCTGCCAATGCCAAAGCTGAGGATTGATTTTGCACAACACTTAAGAGACGCGGCCGCGGGCTGCGCTGAAAAGGCACGGCCGGCACAGTAAAGCCGGCCGCTTTTAAGGTTTGGACTTTATCTTAAGCGCGGCCTGACACGGCCGCGGATCAAGGAGCTTGATATGGAGATCACAAGAAACGATAAGATAGGCGATATCCTTCAGATGAAGGACAACGCCGCCGACATTCTCATGGCCTGCGGAATGCATTGCGTATTCTGCCCCTCTGCCGCCAACGAGACCCTCGAGGAGGCCTGCATGGTACACGGCATGGACGTGAGGAAGGTATTGGCGGAGCTTAATGCCGCTGAATAATATTCGCGGATACCTAAGCAAAAAGGTATACCGGTTGGCAGATCGCCCCGCATTGACGGGGCTTTTTGTTTGTGACGGGTACCCGGCACTCATCAAGCGACGACACTGTTGACGAAACCGCCTTTTTAATATACAATACACGAGCGCAAACCGGATCATTGCTGACTGACTTATAAACCAAATAGTTTGCAGGCGCAGATGCCCAAAGAGACCTGAAACCAAAGGCCGCCGAAGGATAAAACCGTTTGGCAGGACTTACGGGCAGGACTTACGGGCAAGACTTACGGGCAGGACTTACGGGCAGGACTTACGGACAGGACTTACGGACTGGCGCAAGCGACAGGCTTCGCGGTCACGGTCAGACACGGTCAAACACGATCAAACACGATCAAACGACAGGCGCAAACGATAAGCTTTGGGTGAAAGCAAACGATCCGAATAATTGCGGCGCACCGGATTATCGCGGCATTTCCGGCCGGAGGGGACTTGTCGGGCAAGGAGCTTTGCGGGCCGCGCATGCTGTGCTAATAAAGACGATAAAGGAGAAAGGTTATGAGATTTAAAGGTTTATTGAGGGTCGCGGCGATAATGCTTGCCGCTGCTCTTGCCGTCATTTCCTGCGCGACGGTTTCGTTCGCGGAAGCTGCGGGCGCTGAAACAACCGGCACGGAGACCATTGGCGCGGCTGACGGCGCGATGACTATTTACAAGCAGGATTTCGAGAGCTTCGACGTTTCGCAGGGAGACGGAGAGGCGGCCGTGTTCAGCGATGCCAAAGAGAACAAGCCTTCAGGCTTCAATGATTTCATTGGCGACGGTGAGCGGAGCGGCGCTGTCATTGCCGGGGATAAGATAAGCGGGTCCAAATCGCTGAGGCTTATGCGCTATGACGGCGGTGTGGCTAATATGCGGGTCAACGGGCTCACGCTAGGCGCGCTCGGCGAGGGCTCGAAGGTGACGTTTTCCTTCACCTTCCGCTACAAGACGCTCGGAAACTACGGCTTTTCCGTGATTCTCGGGGGCATCCCGGAATCTCCCGGCGTTGAGGATTACGGCGGCGGCACCAGGAATATTTTCTCCGCCGGAACGGATGACGAGCTCGGGAAGGACGTTCTTTACGCGGTAAATCCCGCGGGCGGAACCTTCACGGTGACCGACGCGCTGAAGGCCGACACGGATTACACCGTAGAGGCGGT
Organism: Clostridia bacterium; assembly: GCA_017848335.1. Classification (GTDB taxonomy): domain Bacteria; phylum Bacillota; class Clostridia; order UBA1212; family UBA1212; genus UBA1212. The sequence goes on from JAGDAX010000141.1 coordinate 52,932, forward strand.
GTTCACACTCGGAAGCGACAAATACAAGGTGCTCATTAACGGCGAAGAGGCGGGCGAATACACCTACATCGGCAAGCTCACCAATATCACGGCCATCAGAATCGACTGCCACGACTGGGCGGAGGAGAACGATACCTCCAAGGCGCAGAAGGGCAGCTGCCACGTCAACGAGGTCTATTTTGACAACATAATGCTGACGGCTGTTTCCTCCGGAAGCGCGCCCGAGACTTCCGACAAGCTTTACAAGTTTGAGGACGGCGAGCCGGCCTTCATCGAGGATTTTGAAAATCTGGAACCTGTTTCCGAATACGAGAGATCCAACTCCGGCTCCGATACCTTCTTCATTCAGTCGGAGCTGCCTTTCCTGAATTCCCTCGGCACGCCCTTCGTGAATATCGATTCATGGGTGCGCATAATTGACGGGGACAAGGACTTCGACGGCGTTGCTTTCGCCGCCAAGGACTTCCTGGACCTTAGATTCTGGATCATTCCCAAGCCGGTCGACGTCAGCGCGGACGTCTGCGTAAGCTTTGCCATCAAGGTGACCGAGCTGACAGGGGGCTTTTACTTCTGCGTCAGCAATGCCGTTGAAGGCACTCCCACGACAAGCGAATCCCGGGGCGGGGCGGTGCTGAAGCTCGAGCCTGCAGCCGACGGAAGCATTGCCATCAAGAACGCTCTTGGCGAGCAGGTCGGAAAGTTCGACAAGAACACCCACGTGACTTTGGCCACCGCATTCTTTATGGACACCAACAAGTACGTCGTGTTCCTTAACGGCGAGATGCTCCCCGGAAGCACCTCCGCTTATCCCGAGGAATTCGCAGGCGTGCAGGCCCTGCGGTTCGACATTGAAGGGACGGACACCGCCGTGATTTTCGACGACATCACCGTCGAGTCCGGCTACCTTGAGGAGGCAGACGGAGCGCCTCAGACCGGCGGCGATCCCGAGGAGACGGCTACCCCCGACGCCGGGAATCCCACGGACGAGGAGCCCACTCCCGAGGCTACCGAAGAGCCTGCGGCAGAGACCGGCAAGCCCGCCGGAAGCACCGCAGACAGCAAGGTCGATCCTACCCCGAAGCCCAAAAATAAACCGGGCTGCGGAAGCACGATCTCCTGTGCTTACTTCCTGATTGCGGCGGCGTGCACGGCCCTGGCTGTTAAAAGACGTAAGCAATAAGTAGGCAAAACGTAAGAAAAAAGTAAGAAAAGCAGCGGCGCCCGCGTTTTTAAGGGCGCCGCTGTTTTGCAAAGCGTTCGAACAGTATCTGAACAGTATCTGAAAAGTATCTGAAAAGTATTTGAAAAGTATTCGGACACTGTCCGGATGGTATGAGCTCGTCGGACCCGGCAGAGGCCGGGAGCTGCCGGGAGCCTCCCGGAGCCTCCGGGAGCTGCACTGCTTTTGAGCGTTTCGGGATGCCGGCCCCGGCATTTTCGGGACGCTCTTATAGTGCGCGTCAGGCAAAAGATCACTCGCAGACAGCTCGCTGATTATCCGAAGATTACTTGCGGGCTACCCGAGGGTCACTCGCTCATAATGAGGATGACCTTGGTGAGCGTGCCGTAGGCATCCCTTTTCCAGCTTTCGCAGATTGCCTCGGCGACGTCCTGATCGGGCACGGGGAACTTCAGGTCGACGATCTTGTTGCCCTTCTCGCGAATGTAGCACCTGACGCTCTGGTTTTTATTGATGTCGATAAAGGGGTAGGCGTATATGGAAGTCTCGCGAATGACCCTGCTTTTTGCCTTGAGAAGCTCCTCGTCGTAGGCGGCTTTCAAATGAGGCACCAGCAGGTTTTCCATGTTGGAAAGGGAAATCCTGCCTTCCTCCGTGATGCTGTAGAGCATGAGGCCGTCGTTGTCGGAAAATGCGGAAACAAAGCCGTTCTTGAGAAGGGTAGAGAGCGCCTCCCTGTAGCTGAAATAATTGATGAGCCCGGGGGTGAGCACAAGCTCGTTAAGAGACTGCTCAGTCAGGGCGATGTCGAAATTTCCGAGTACGTAAAGGACCAATATGCTGTTTTGGAGGTCCTGGTCTTTGTTGTCGTACATGAGATGCTCCAGTGGTGAAATTGTAAGGGGTCAAGACAAAGTGCCGGGAGAAAAGGCAAGAGACAAGAGGCAAGAGGCCTGAGGGTTTCGCCGGCTGCTCGCAGTCTAAAGCCTCCGTGTAAGGGGTGCTTTCGCGGATCGAATCAATACGCAAGAAGGCCCATGAAGCTCATTTCGCTTTGCGTGGTGTCGAGACGGCTGTACTGGCAAACGATCGGAACGTCGCTTTCGACCAGTATCGCGTAAGGAACGCCGCGCTGAATCTTTTTGCCGCCTTCACCCACAAGCTTGTCCAGCCTGATGTGGTGTGTGCGTCTTGCGCCGCAGACCGCAAAGAAGCCGTCCTCAGGCTCGCGATCCTCAAAATAAAGGGTGAGGGTGATGTGGGCGTCCTCGTCGCCTGTGTTAAGCACGCAGACGGCTTCGTGGCTCACGTAATCGCCGTTGTCCTTTTCGGGATAAAAAGCGTCCGGAATAAACCAGACTTTTTTGCCGTTTTTATATTCGTTCATCGTCAGTTCTCCTTCGATAGAGATATTTATGTCCGCGTCAATTCTACCACATTTATTCGGTTATTGGCAATAAAAAACGAGCCGGGAGCGACAGGGCGAAGGACGCGCGTTGGCCTCCGGCATTTAGCCTTTTCCGGGCACTTGGCACTTAGCACTCACTCGGCGCTAAATTCCACGATTTGTTTGAAATTACAATTGAAAACGATTATAATAAAAAGTCAGGATGCGGGGCACGTTTACGCGCTTGCGTAACGTCCGGTTTCCTTCCTGAAACGTATTATCGGGCACCTGATGACCTGACGGAAGCATTGCCGCGCAAATCATACGCACCGCCGCGCAAACCGAGCGCAAGGAGCGCAGATCGTTCGCACCGCCGTCCAAACCAAGAGCAAGGAGCGCAGATCGTACGTACCGCCGCGCAAACCGAGCGCAAAGCGTGCAGATCCGCACGCCACCTTACCCCACCGGAGAGCTTATTCATGAGAAAATTCATTCAGAAGGCATTCGCCACAGACGCACTTGAGTACAGGCACATTGGCGTTCTTGACGGGATAAGGGCCCTGTCCGTGGTCCTGGTCGTGGGCTTTCATTTCTGGCAGCAGTCGTGGCTGTGGAACCTGTACGACCCGTCCAAGCTGAAGGCTATAGGCATTGAGGATGCAGGCATGAACTGGCTTTTTGAGACCGGTTACGTTTGGGTGGACATGATGATATTGCTGACGGGGCTGTGTCTTTTCCTGCCGCACGCCGCCAGGATGGTCTACGGCGACACTCCTCTTTCATCGGTGCCCAAATTCTACGCAAAAAGAGCCGCGAGAATATTTCCCTCATACTATTTCAATATTCTTGTGATGCTGATTTTCTTCGTGAGGCCGCAGAATTACGGCGGCACGGCGGGATTCCTCAAGGATCTGTTTTCGCACCTGACGTTCACGCACATGCTCTCAAAGGAAACGTACCTGTATACGCATTTCAACGGCGTGCTGTGGACGGTGGCGGTGGAGATGCTCTTCTACCTGCTGTTCCCGCTTATCGCGTGGCTGTTCAGGAAGGCGCCGTTCCTGACGTATCTCGGAATGAACGCCGCGTCGCTGGGGTATTACCTTTTCGTGACCAGGCTGCATGCGGACGATCTTTCGTTTTACATTAACAGATTTCCCTCGTTCCTGTGCGTGTTCGCCAACGGAATGCTGGCGGCGCTTGTGATCGTTTCGCTGTCCAGGAATATGACGCAGAACAGGTACACGGGGCTGGGCTTCACGGCGCTTGCGGTGTTCGGGCTCTTTCTTATGCGGCTGATAATCAAATACGGGCTCGCCAAGGCAGGGAGCTCCGGGCAGCTCTGGCAGATCCAGAACCGGTTTATGCTGACGTTTGTGTTCGCGATTTTTATTGTCGGGGCCTGCTTCTCGTTCAGGTGGTTCAGGGTGATATTCTCGAACCCGGTGGCGAAATTCTTTGCGGCCATCAGCTATAATCTGTACATCTGGCACCAGCTGGTGGCGATATATTTCAAGCAGTGGAAAATTCCGCACTGGGTGAGCGCCGACAATCTTCCCCAGCGTGACGCGGGCACTGCGTGGCAATGGAAATACACGATAATTATCTGGCTTGTTTCGCTGGGCGTCGCTGCCGCGGTCACGTACCTTTTGGAGAAGCCGATTCACAGGCTGATCCTAAGGGCAATTGACAAAAAAGGAACCGGAAAAAAGGTCAGGGCAGGGAGCTAAGCGACAGGCAGCAGGTCAAACGATAGATCAGGCGGCAAGCCAAACGATAGATAAGGCAGCAAGCCGGACAAGAGCTCAGGCAGCAAGTCAGACAGCAGGTCAAACAGTAAATCAAACAGAAGATCAGGCGGCAGATCCGACAGAAGAACAAACTGAAAAATCTGCGCAAAACAGACAACTGCAGCACCCGTCCGCGGGATCCAAAACGCCCGGGGACAGGCAAACGGAAGAGGTATTGATATGGACAAAGAAATCAGACTGATGCTGGGAAATGAAGCCGTGGCGAGAGGCGCATACGAGGCCGGAGTCTCGGTGGTGTCCAGCTATCCGGGCACGCCCAGCACCGAAATAACCGAGTTTGTTTCAAAATACGACCCGAAGGAGGTCTATTGCGAATGGGCTCCCAACGAGAAGGTGGCCGCCGAGGTTGCCATCGGAGCGGGAGTCGCGGGAGCAAGAGCCATGTGCTGCATGAAGCACGTGGGCCTTAACGTGGCGGCCGATCCGCTTTACACCTGTTCTTATACCGGCGTAAACGGTGGAATCGTATTCGTGGTGGCGGACGACCCGGGAATGTTCAGCTCGCAGAACGAGCAGGACACCAGGTTTCACGCGCAGAGCAGCCACGTGCCGGTGCTGGAGCCCTCGGACAGCAGGGAGTGCCTCGAATTCACGAAGCTGGCCTTTGCCATCAGCGAGGAATTTGACACGCCTGTGATACTGCGCCTCACCACGAGGGTCGCGCACCAGAGGAGCCTTGTCGAGCTTGGCGAGAGGGTCGGGACCGCGAAGGCTTATTCCAAGAATATCATGAAATACTGCATGATGCCGGCCATGGCCAAGGAGCGCCATAAATACGTGGACGAGAGGCAGCGGAGGCTTGAGGCTGCGTCTGCGGATATTGCCGCGGCCGTCATTCCGAACGCCGTAAATTACGCCCCGGACAGCCGCCGAAAGCCGGGCATCGTCACCTCCGGCATCAGCTACCAGTACGTGATGGACGTATTTAAGGACGTTTCGGTGCTGAAGCTGGCGCTCACGTACCCGCTTCCCGCGGAGCTGATCAAAGAATTTGCCGCCAACGTGGGCGAGGTCATTGTGGTGGAGGAGCTGGAGCCCTTCATCGAGAATTATATCAAGGCCCTCGGGATACCCTGCAGGGGCAAGGAGCTTTTTACGAACCAGGGCGAGCTGGGGACATTCGCGGTGCGCAAGGCGTACTACGGGGAGGAAGCCGCGGCGGGCAGCCTTGGCGAGCCTGTCAATATACCGGGCAGGCCTCCAGTTTTCTGCCCCGGGTGCCCTCACAGAGCGGTGTTTTATACGCTTTCTCGCATGGGACTTCGCGTGTGCGGCGACATCGGCTGCTACTCCATGGGCGCGCAGGCCCCGTATAACGGTCTGGACAGCGTAGTCTGCATGGGTGCTTCCGTTTCGATGGCGCACGGCATGACCTGGGCCATGAGGGTCAACGACAAGGTCGACCGGCAGAAGACCGTGGCGGTGATAGGCGACTCCACGTTTATGCACACAGGGCTCAACTCCCTGGTTGACGTTGCCTATAACAAGGGAATTTCGACGACTATCATTCTCGACAATTCCATCACGGGCATGACCGGGCACCAACCGAATCCCGCCATGGGATACACCATCAGGAACGAGAAGACAGTCGCCACGGATCTGGTGCTTCTCGCGAAGGCCATGGGCATCGAGGACGTTACCGTGGTGGATCCCTTCGACATGAAGGCCTTCAGGAAGGCCGTGGTCGACGCCACCGAAAGAGACTGCCCCAGCGTGATCATCGCGCAGAGACCCTGCGCTCTGCTGAAGAGCGTGAAATTCCCGGGCCCCGCAGCCATCGACGATTCCAGGTGCATCAAGTGCGGCGCCTGCCTGAGGCTCGGCTGTCCTTCTCTCTCAAGAAGCGCTGACGGCGCCGTGGTGCTTGACGCGACGCAGTGCGTGGGCTGCGGCAACTGCTTTGAACTCTGTCCTAAGGGCGCGATCGGAAGGTGATTATTGCTATGGAAAACAAGAATCTGAGTATAATTATTGTGGGCGTGGGCGGCCAGGGAACGCTTCTCGCGTCGAAATTTCTGGGCAACGCGGCAATGCTCTCCGGCAGAGACGTCAAGGTTTCCGAGGTGCACGGCATGTCCCAGCGCGGCGGCAGCGTCGTGACTTCGGTCAAAATAGGCGAAAAGGTGTATTCTCCCGTCATCGACAGGGGCGAGGCGGACTTCATGCTCTCCTTCGAGCTTTGCGAGGCGGCACGCTGGCTGTCCTTCGTGAAGGAGGGCGGCACCGTCATCACCTCCACGCAGGAGATAATGCCCATGAGCGTGATACTGGGGCAGACGGAATATCCCGGCAATCTCCTGACGGCGCTTTCCTCAAGCAATACGAAGCTGCTGACGCTGGACGCGCTGAAAATCGCCGGTGAATGCGGCTCCATCAAGTCCGTCAATATAGTCCTGTGCGGCGTGCTGGCGGGCCTGCTTTCGGACATACCGGAGGAGCTTTGGCTGAGAGCGCTCAAGGCGACGGTGCCCGAGAAGTTTTACGAGGTCAACGAAAAGGCGTTCTTAAGGGGTATGGAGCTTGCGAAAAGCCGGGCTTAACGCGCGGCGTCCGGCGCCTGTCTCCGGTTAAGCGGACGGTCCGGCGCCTGCTGAAAGGAGCGCCGGAGCTGCTTTTATCGGTGAAGGATACCGGGGAAAAGGTAAGCTTACCGGGTGAACTTATCGGGCAAACTTACTGGGCAAAACGGCCCCGCGCTTACAGATCAGACAAACCCGCAATCGATATAAAACGTGATTTTTTTTCAAGGGGAAAACAATGAATTACTGGAACAAGCAAATGGAATGCATGGAGACGGCCGAGCGCCGCAAGCTGCAGTCCGAGCGGCTGCGCGACGTGGTCAGGCGTGTTTACGACAACGTGCCTGCCTACCGCCGCAAGATGGACGAGAAGGGTATCTCGCCTGACGATATCAGCGGGATCGATGATATCACGAAGCTGCCCTTCACGCTCAAGACGGACCTGCGCGACAATTATCCCTTCGGGATGTTCGCAAAGCCCGTGTCTGAGCTTGCGCGGATCCATGCGTCGTCGGGAACCACCGGAAAGCAGACCGTGGTGGGATACACCTCGGGCGACCTGGATATCTGGGCCGAGTGCGTGGCAAGGGGCCTCGTGAGCTGCGGCGTCACCTCAGAAAGCATGATACACGTGGCTTACGGCTACGGTCTCTTTACGGGCGGTCTGGGCCTTCATGACGGCGCCGAGAAGCTGGGCTGCGCGGTAGTGCCCGCATCCTCCGGAAACACCGCGAGACAGGTGACTCTTATCGAGGACTTTCAGCCCGACGCCATCTGCTGCACGCCCTCCTACGCGCTTTTCCTGGCTGAGGAGCTGCGCAAAAAGGGCCGCACACCGGATGATATTTCCCTTAAAGTAGGAATTTTCGGCGCGGAGCCCTGGAGCGAGGCCATGAGAGTGGATCTTGAGAAGAACCTGGGCATCAAGGCCTGTGACATTTACGGGCTCAGTGAAATTATGGGCCCCGGCGTCGCCTGCGAATGCGAGTACAGAAACGGTATGCACATTCAGGAGGACCACTTCATCGTGGAGGTCATCGACCCGGTGACCGAGAAGCCTGTGGCGCCCGGCGAATCAGGCGAGCTGGTGTTTACCACCATTACCAAGGAAGGCTTCCCGCTGATCCGCTACAGGACGAGGGATATTTCGAGGATCATTTACGAGAAATGCGAGTGCGGCAGGACGACTGCCCGCCTTGTGAAGCCCTCCGGAAGGTCCGACGATATGCTCATCATCAGGGGCGTCAACGTGTTCCCGTCTCAGGTCGAGACAGCGCTCATGGACGTGGGCGGCACTTCGCCTTATTACCTGATCTACGTGGACAGGATCGACAACCACGACGTCATGGAGGTCCAGGTGGAGATGAACGAGAGCTTCTTCAGCGACAAGATCAGCGACATCAACACGCTTGAGTCCGCCATCAAGGCAAGGCTGGCGAGCCTTCTCGGTCTGAGCGTCAAGGTCAAGCTGGTGGAGCCCGGCACGCTGCCGCGCTTCGAGGGCAAGGCAAAGCACGTGGTCGACTCAAGGAAGATATAGGCCGCGGACTGTTTCAGACGACAGCTTCAGAGGACTGTCTCAGACGACAGTTTCAGAGGACTGTTTCAGAGGTTTTAAGTACAAGGAGGACAAAATGTTTGAAATAAATCAGATTTCCGTATTTTTATCCAACAAGGCGGGCCGCATCGCCGACATCTGCGAGATTCTCGGGTCCAGCAATATTGACCTGGTGGCGCTCTCCGTGGCTGACACCGAAAGCTACGGCGTTCTCAGGATCATTACCGACAATAACGAGAAGGCCGCGTCTGTGCTTCGCGCGAACGGCTTTATCATTTCTTCCACGGACGTGCTGGCCGTCGAGATCCCCAACGAGCCCGGCGCGCTGGCCGAGGTGCTGAAATCCTTCGACAACGAGGGCATTTCCATCGAGTACATATACGCCTTTGTGGGCGCTTCAGGCAGCTCCGCGAGAATAATAATCCGCGTCAATGACAACGAGAAGGGGATCGCTGCGCTCCGCAAAACCGGCGCCGGCATCATCACCAGGGAAGAGATCGAAAGCAAATGAAGAAAATTGTGCTGACCGGCGGCGGAACCGCCGGTCACGTTATGCCCAACGTGGCCCTGCTGCCGTACCTGAAGGATTTCGAGATACATTACATCGGGCAGATCGGCGGCATTGAGGAGAGGATCATGACCGGACAGCCGGGCGTGGCATTCCACGGCATACACTGCGGAAAGCTCAGAAGGTATATTTCAAAGGAGAATATTAAGGACTTTTTCAATTTCCAAAAGGGAATAAGAGAGTCGAAAAAGCTCCTTAAGGAAATCAGGCCGGACGTGATCTTTTCCAAGGGTGGCTACGTGGCTGTACCTGTGGCCACCGCGGCTAAGCGGATCAAGATACCGCTTATCAGCCACGAGTCAGACCTCACACCGGGCCTTGCCAACCGCATGATCGCAAAGAGCGCCAAGGTCGTTCTGACCACGTTCCCGGAGACGGCAGGGCTGATACCGGACGGGAAGGGCAGATTTGCGGGTCCGCCTATAAGAGACTCGCTTTTTGAGGGCGACCGGCAGAAGGGTCTCTCGTTTTTGGGATTTTCGGGCGCGAAGCCTGTTCTCGCGATAATGGGCGGCAGCATGGGCTCCAGGGCCGTGAACGATATTGTCAGGAACAACCTCGAATACCTGTGCGAGAGGTTCGACGTGGTACATATGTGCGGCAAGGGAAATCTCCTGCAGGACGCGGACTTCAGCCCCGCGGTCATGAAGGGCTACAGGCAGTACGAGTTTATCACGGACGAGCTGGCTGACGTGCTGGCGGCCACGGATCTGGTCATCACCAGAGGCGGCTCCAATTCGATTCACGAGTTTGCGGCCATCGCGAAGCCCATGATAATCATCCCCCTCTCCAGGAAGGCCAGCCGCGGCGACCAGATCGAGAATGCGGACTCCTTCGAGAAGCGAGGCTTTGCGCTGAAGCTTTCCGAGGACGACGTCACGGACGAGCTCTTCAGGGAAGCTGTCGGGAAGCTTGAAGCCTCCAGGGGCGAGATCGCGGCGAAGCTTGAGGCGGCGCGGTTTGCGGACGGCACGCGGAATATATTTGAGGAGATCGTGCGCGTGGTGGGGGAGCAGGCGTAGCTGCTGCAAGGATAGAGGCCAGAGGCTTTCGGCAGCTGTTGAATGAGAAGAAATCCGCGTCTGCATTTTGAGTCAGGAGCGATTCACGCGTAGGCGTGCTCAGCGAGGGACTCAATATGCTGCGCGGTGTGGCTTCGCGTACACCGGCGTTTGCAATACGAAATAAAGGCGGCAGTTGAAATACGGATTTAATTGTCGGGAAAATAAAAAGAAAAGGATGGACAAAAAAATGGATGACAGAAATGATGATATTTTTGAGGTCGACGGCGAGCTTGAAGCCCTTGAAGAGGTTGACGATATCATAACCCTTTATGACGAAGACGGTCAGGGCGTGGATTTTCAGATGCTGGATATGATCACCAGAGGCGACGACAAATACCTCGTGCTTTATCCGCTGGAGGATGAGGAAGAGGAGGACGACGGTTCGCTGGTGATTCTGAGGCTTATCGAGGGCGAGGAAGACGATACGCTGGAGAGCGTTGAGGACGATGAACTCCTGTCTGAGCTTTTCGAGGAATTCAAGGAGTCGCACAAGGACGAATTTACGTTTGAGGATTGACGGGACTGAGTCGGGCTATGTCCGGGAACGTCCTGCAAGGATAGAAAATGCCCGGGGATTTCCGGGCATTTTCGGCCTTCACACCACCCGCTTCAGGATCTCAAACAGCCCGTACAGGACCAGAAAGTGAGCGGGGTAGAAGACGTAGTAAAAATATTTCGGCAGCGATTTTCCCTTCTTGCCGTTGTACATGAAAATCGGGATGAAGGCAGTGATGCCGCAGAACTGCATCAGCGAGGCCTTGGCCGAGAGGATGAACATTGTCGGGAAGCCGTCGCTTCTGTAGTGCCACGACTTGAGCATGAAGTTCGGCACGAAAAGAACCGCCGCGGCGGCAGCAAAGCGGATCAGCGGGTAGTCGCGGAGGTAGTACATCACCAGGATGAGCATTATCCCCAGCCAGGAATATTCCGTGTGCAGGAAGTACGCGAGAAGAATCGCGGCGCCGCCCGCGAGGACGGCCAGCAGCTTGCTTTCCTTAAGAATAAGGTCGATCATGTAGATCGCGAAGGCGCCCAGCGCAAGCGTGAAGAACACGTTGAGACCCTTGAGGTCAAGCACCGTGCCGCGAAGTGCCAGGTCCTGCGGAATTTCAGAAATAACCGCAAAAATCAGCAGGCTCAGAATGTACTTCGGCCTGCTTTTTGTGTGGGCCATGCCTTCTGCCAGCAGGAACGTGAAGAGCACGAAGGATGCCCTTGTCAGGTACCAGTGCAGCCTGCACCAAACGTCGCCCTCAACGGGCGGAAACGCATGGTAATAGCAGATTGATGCGTGGTTTATGACCATAAGTATCAGCGCAATGTGTTTGATCGCTGCCGAAGAAAGCAGCTTGATGCCTTTGTTGCCTTCCATAGAATTTCCTCGCGAAGGTTTTGTCAGGGCCGGGCCCCGGAATTGTGAGCCGGCGGCAGGTTTGTCAGGGCCGCGGGCCGGGCGCGGCATTTGCGGCGTTTTCCGCGTTTATCGCGTTTTTCGGGTTTATCGCGTTTTTCGGGTTTGCGGCGTTTTCCGCGTTTATCGCGTTTTTCGGGTTTGCGGCGTTTTCCGCGTTTGCGGCGGCTGAAGCGTTTTCTGCATTTGCCGCGCATGAAGCGATCGCCTCCGTTTTGCCGCATTATTGACGCGTGTTCGAAGCGTTCTTGACGCGTTATTGGCGGGTCTTTTGACGCCTGCGTCCTGTCAGGCTATTATATGCTCTTTCGGTTGAAAAAAGCAAGGCGCGGTGTTATACTTTTTAGGCGGCTTTTAGCTTATTGCCTGCGGCCTCCGGCTCCCGACCTCGGGACTTTGGCCTTTGGACTGCAGCGTCAGGCATCAAGCCTCTAAACTCAGGCTCCGGTAAAAGCCCCCGTCACAAAAAACTTATGATTCACACCTCGCGGAACGCGCGACGGCCTTCGGATATCGGCACGCGGCCCTTCAGACGGATAACATTTTAGATTATGGATTATATTGTCAAGCGATCAGACAGGTGCACCCTGTCAGTCCGGGTGGACGACGACAGCAACATAATAGTGAGAGCCGGCCGCAGAACGAGCCAGGCCCTTATCGATGATTTTGTGAGGAAATCCGCACCCTTTATTGAGAAGCGTCTTCGCGAGAATGAAGTCGTTGACAGGACTGCGGAACGCATGGGCGGCGCATTCACGGACCGTGAGATACGGGACATGAAGGACAAGGCGAGAGCTTACTTCGCGGAGAAGGCGGCGCTTTACGCGGACAGGCTTGGCGTCAGCTACAGCGGCATCTCGATCAGGACGCAGACCACGCTGTGGGGGAGCTGCTCGCCCAAGGGGCTTTTGAGCTTCAACTGCCTGCTGATGGAGGCTCCTGAATTCGCGGCGGAATCCGTGGCTGCCCACGAGGTTTGCCACCTGAGGCACCGCAATCACGGCAAGGCCTTCTACAGCGACCTTCACGGGATATTTCCGGAGTACGACAAGGCGCGGCTCTGGCTTCGCCAAAACGGACGGGTGCTCATAAGGCGGTACAGCCTGTACCTCAAAGGCTCACAACCAGAAGGGTCACAATAAAGTGTCTGCAGCCTGCCGCCGCATTCACGGGCAAGCTGCCTGAAAGAAAATGCAAGCTGCCCGAAAGAAAATGCAAGCTGGCTGAAATAAAAATGCAAGCTGCCTGAAATAAAATGCAGGCTGCCCGAAAGAACCTGCAATTTGCCGCCGCATTCACGGACAATCTACCAAAGAGAGCATACAAATGGCTGAGAATTACAAGAAATTCAAATATATCCACGTCTTTAACGGCTCGAACTACGGGACCATTAACAGCTTCACCGCGCTGATCAACAAGCGCTTCGATCCCGCGGAGCACCTCATAATCGTCAAGGACAAAAAGAACAATCCCAAGGAAACGATATCGTGCTACGAAAACGTCATCTGGCTTCCCGGCGCGGAGCATGAGGAACGGGAGAAATTCCTGCGCCTTCTCACCGCGGGGGAGATCATTTTTTGGCATGCCATGGGCTGGGGCTGGCGGATGCAGGCGGTGATCGATTCGGACAGCGAGCTCATCCGGCGGTCGGTCTGGGTCGAGTGGGGCGCGGATCTTTACAACTGGAAGCGCACTGAGGGCGGCCTTCTGAGGCGCGCCTTTGTGAACAGCGTCTGCAAGTCATGGCGCAGGAACGTCCTTGCGACGGTGGCCATTTTTCCCACCGACGTGGAGGTCATCAAGAAGCAGTTCGGCCGCAGGATGACGGTGCTCACCGCGGGCTATTGCTCGATGTATGCCGAGGATACCGAGAAGCTCCGCCCTTCGCAGGAGAAGGCTCCCGGGGCGCCGCTTAACGTGCAGGTTGGCCACTCCGCCACCCCTGCGTGCCATCATATTGACGCGCTTGAGAAACTTTCTGCGTACAGGGACGAGAATATATTGATCCACATCCCGCTCACCTACGGGGATCCCGAATACGCGATCCGGGTAGAGCGCAAGGCTCTCGAGCTTTTTCCCGAGAACAAGATCCGCTTCCAAAAGCAGCAGCTGCCGCTGGAGGAGTACATAAAATATCTGTGGAGCATGGACGTGGGCGTGTTCAACGTGGAACGGCAGATCGCGCTGGGAAATATTGCCCAGCTGCTCTATATGCTCAAGAAGGTCTATCTGCCCAAGGACAGCGTGCTTGGCAGGTACTATGCCGAGAACGACGCATATTATTGCGATTACGCGCTCCTGGGGAGCGAGGATTTCGCGGCTTTTTCCGCCGGGATACCCCGGACTGAGCCTGCCGACTGCGTTCTCCGGTATATGTCCGAGAAGTCGGTGACCGCCGAGTGGAGAATCGTATTCGCCGCGGTGCTGAAGCTGCTGAAGTAGGATGGGTTTTTTGAAGCATTCCGGAGCTGCCGGATATGGGAGAAGGCTGTTTTTTAAAGCTTTCCGGAGCTGCCCGGCATGGGAGAAGGCTTTTGAAGCCGCTGAAGTTTGGAGGAAGTGTCTTAAATGGCAATAAACGTCGTATTGGTGGAGCCGGAAATTCCTGCGAATACCGGCAATATCGCCCGGACCTGCGGCGCTTCGGGCGCGGTGCTTCATCTCGTGAAGCCGCTGGGTTTTTCGATTGACGATAAGCACGTTAAAAGAGCCGGCCTGGATTACTGGCACTTCGTGAACATCGTGGTGCACGAGAGCCTTGACGACTTTTTGGAATACAAGCGCAGGGAACACCCGGAGGCCGCTGCGTACTATCTGAGCACCAAGGCAAAGCGGCGCCACACCGACGTTACCTACCGGGACGGGGATTTTCTGCTTTTCGGCAAGGAGACGAAGGGCCTGCCGGAGAGTCTGATCTTCGGCGATTATGAAAACGCTGTCCGCATACCGATGCTGGACGATCCTGAATTCCGCTCGCTTAACCTCTCGAACTCCGTGGCGATTGTGCTTTATGAGGCGCTGAGGCAGATGGGGTTTGAGAACATGAGGTGAGGGAGCAGAGGGATAGAGGATAGATGATAGAGATTTCGGCAGCTGCTGACTGAAAAAGATCCCGCGTCTGCATTTTGAGTCACGAACGGTTCACGCGTGAGCGTGCTCAGTGAGGGACTCAATATGCTGCGCGGTGGCCGGAGATCAGAGATTTCGGCAGCTGCTGACTGGAAAAGATCCCGCGTCTGCAGACAGTGCGCGCAGCAGCTGACCTTCAACCCGCGTCCCATAGCTTTTACCTCGCAGCATGTAGCTCGCGCGGAACGCGCGACCGGCACCCGGCGCTTTATACTGCCAAAACTGCCCAAAACGGGTAAAAACCGGTCAAACACGGCCAAAAAACAAATAAAAATTGCAATACGTCGCAAAAAATGCTACAATTCCACCTGCATTCCCGAAAGGAGCATATTGATGCCGGTTACACAAACAGAGAAAAACATAGCCCGCATTTCGGGGGCCATCAATTCCGCGCCGCAGCTCAGCCACATGGCTTACGGCGAGGGCTTCTATTCCTTTGACCTTAAGATCATGAGGACCAGCGGCAGCCCGGATTATATTCCTGTACTTATGTCGGACAGGCTGGCGGGAGAAGACGCTCTGGTGGTGGGCCGGAATCTTTACGTGGAAGGGCAGTTCCGGTCTCACAACGTTCCCGGGGAGGAGCATTCGAAGCTGAAGCTTATGGTATTCGCGCGCAAGGTCATTTTCTTTGACGAGGAAGGCGCCATCGAGACCATGGCCAGGGAGGATGAGTCTGCGGGAAGCGGAGGCGCGGCGACCTTCGAGGCGTGGGAAATGTCGCCGGAGGACAAGGCGGACGTCAAGCCCGACACCAATGAAATCATTCTGGACGGGTTTATCTGCAAGCCGCCGGTGTTCAGGGTCACGCCGCTCAAGCGTGAGATCGCGGATATTCTTCTCGCGGTCAACCGCATGTACAACAAGTCGGATTACATTCCCTGCATCTGCTGGGGCCGCAACGCCAGGTTCTGCGGGAAGCGCCAGGTGGGCGAGCACGTGAAGATCACCGGGCGTATTCAGAGCAGGTTCTACACCAAGAAGTACCCCAACGGCACGGAGGAGCAGAAGATCGCCTATGAGGTGTCGATTGCGGCGCTGGAGCTGGTGGACGACTCGAGGGTGAACGATGAATGAATGCTTCCCGTGAGAGGCCGGGCGCAACAATGCGAAGCCGGGACAGTCTGGATTGCTGCGGTTGGCCAAATTGAACACGGTAACACGCGCGACGGTGAGCTTCTGACTGACTGCCGCGCTTTTCATAAGGGGTTGCTTTTCATAAGGGTTTGCTTTCATAAGATCGCCCGCAAAAACGGCCCCCGGGCGGCTTGGCGCGCATTTTTTTAAGATAATTTCATGATTATTGTGGTACAATAAAACAGGTGACCGGGCAAAGGATCCCGCAAGGCGCGGGCGGTCGCCTTTTGAATGGAATTTGAATGAATTGCGGGGCCGGGAAGCGGCTCCGATAATGAGATTTACGGAGTTCATTATGGACAAGGACGATGCAAACAAGAAAAAACCGGGCAGACTTCCTGTGTTTGTTTACTACCTTATAATTCTCGCGGTGGTGTTCGTACTCTGGTTTTTGCTGGTGCCGACGGCCTCAAGGCCTACTTACAAGGAGATCACCTACAGTGAGTTCGTCAAGATGGTGGAGGAGGACCAGGTCCAGAAGGTGGAGCTTTCCGGCACCACCATAACGATCCAGCCGAAGGAGCAGAATACCAATAAGCCCGTCTATTACCAGACCGGCATGCTGACGGTGGCTGACATTAACGTGGTGGATCTGCTGTTGGAGCACAACGTGGAATTCGGCTCGCCTATCGAGCGCTCCAGCTTCTGGCCGAATCTGCTTTCGCTGCTGCTGATGGTTGGCATAAGCTGGCTGATGCTGTTCCTGGTCTTCAGGTTCATGTCGAAGCGCATGGGAGGCAACGTGATGTCTCTCGGGAAGGGCACCGGCAAGATATACGGGCAGAAATCCACCGGCAAGACCTTCGAGGACGTGGCCGGGCAGGATGAGGCGAAAATGCAGCTTACGGAGATCGTTGACTTCCTGGAGAATCCGGGGAAGTACACCGAGATAGGCGCAAAGCTGCCCAAGGGCGCGCTGCTGGTGGGCCCGCCCGGTACCGGCAAGACGCTTCTCGCGAAGGCTGTGGCCGGCGAGGCAAACGTGCCGTTCTTCTCGATCTCGGGAAGCGAATTCGTGGAGATGTTCGTGGGCCTGGGCGCTTCCAGGGTGCGCGACCTTTTCAAGCAGGCTGTGGAAAAAGCCCCCTGCATAGTTTTTATTGACGAGATCGACGCCATCGGCAAGACCCGCGACACCTTTATGGGCGGGAACGACGAGCGCGAGCAGAC
>JAGDAX010000017.1 GCA_017848335.1 Clostridia bacterium
GGAAGGGTTCCGCGGCTCAAGGCTCGGAAAGCTCCGCAAAGGCTCGACAAATCAGGTTCGGAGAGTTTATGAAAAAAAAGCTAAGAATCAGATTTACCCACACTCAGATCATCGCGCTGGGATTTCTTATCGTCATATTGATGGGCACGCTGCTGCTGATGCTGCCCGTCGCGTCAAGGGACGGGAGATCCACGCCCTTCTTTGACTGTCTTTTCACGTCTACCTCCGCGGCCTGCGTCACGGGCCTCATCATCACGGACACGGCGTCGCACTGGTCGGTCTTCGGCCAGATCGTGATCCTCGTGCTCATCCAGATCGGCGGTCTGGGCTTCATGACCCTCATCACGTTTTTCTTCATGCTGATGCGGCGGCGCGTGGGGCTCCAGGAGCGGCAGATCATGACGGAGAGCATCAACGCCTCCAACATTGGCGAGATTCTCGGGCTCACCAAGGTCATCCTCATCGGAACGGTAATTTTCGAGCTTTCGGGGGCGGCTCTTCTCGCGATAAGGTTCATCCCGCGCTTCGGCGTGCTCAAGGGGATCTGGTTCAGCATTTTCCACGCGGTGTCGGCCTTCTGCAACGCGGGCTTTGACATCATGGGCAGCGGCGGCAACAGCGTGTCGCTCACCGAATATGCCGCGGATCCGCTGGTGAATATCGTGGTGATGGTGCTTATTATCGTCGGCGGATTGGGCTTCCTGGTCTGGGACGACCTCCGCAAGCACAAATTCAGGTGGAAAAGATACCGGCTGCAGACGAAATGCGTGCTGTTTATGACCGCGGTGCTGGTGCTGGGCGGCGCGATTTTGTATTTTATCTTTGAGCGCAATGCCACGGGCGCAGGAAGACCCCTCGGCGAGCGAGTTCTCACCGCCTTTTTCAGCTCCGTGACCGCCAGAACGGCCGGCTTCAACACGACGGATACCGCTTCGCTGTCGGGCCCCTCGACGGTGCTCAGCTACATTCTCATGTTCATCGGAGGCAACTCCGGATCCACCGCTGGCGGCGTCAAGACGACCTCCGTGCTGGTGGTGCTCGTATTTGCGATTTGCGGGATCAGGCGCGAGCACGGCGCGAACATTTTCGGGCGAAGGCTTAACGAGGACAGCCTGAGGCAGGCGGTCTACATTATCGCGGCGAATCTGTCCGCGGCGATCCTGGCCACTCTCGTGATCGGGGCGATACAGGATTTTCCGGTGGACCAGCTGCTTTTTGAGACTTTTTCCGCAATCGGAACCGTGGGTATTTCCGCGGGCATCACAAGCTCTCTCAACCTCGGGAGCCGGCTTGTTATAATTTTGCTTATGTACATGGGGCGCGTGGGCAGCATCTCCTTCGGGCTGGCGCTTCTCGAGAAGAAGGCGCGGCCGGCGGTGACTTATCCCACGGAGTCTGTGATCGTCGGGTGACCGGCGGGAGATCGTCGGGTGACAGGCGGCTGATCGTCAGGTGACAGGCGGCTGCTCGCCTTGTGACCTGCGCGGCAATGGGATTGCCCTTTGGCGGCATTTGATCTGACTGCCTGCTCACCGGCGCCTGATTCAGATTGCCTGCACACCTGCGCGGCAATAATTCGCGTCGCCTGTCCGACGGCGTTTACTTAACACAAAAGCGAAAGGGATATAAGGAATTATTATGAAATCTTTTTTACTTATCGGAATGGGAACCTTCGGGCACCATCTGTGCCAATGCTTCGCGAAGCAAAAGGAGTGCGAGCTTATGATCGTGGACTCATCGCCTGAGGCGTTGGAGGACCTGCTGCCGCTTGTGGTCAGCGCGAAGGTGGGCGATTGCTGCGACGAGAAGGTGCTCAAAAGCTTCGACGTGCCTTCCTTTGACGCGTGCTACGTGTGCATCGGCGGCAACTTCCAGAACAGTATCCAGATCGCCTCGCTGCTGAAAGAGCTGGGGGCCCGGAAGGTCATCGCCAAGGCGGAGGAAGACGTCCAGGCGAAATTCCTGCTGCGGAACGGCGCCGACCAGGTGGTCTACCCGGAGAGGGACATTGCCGAGCGCATCGCCATCAGCGCCAGCAACAGCAGCATTTTCGACTTCATCGAGCTGTCGGACGAGTACGGAATCTACGAGATCCAGCCCATTAAAAAATGGCTGGGCAAGACGATCCGCCAGGTGAACTTCAGGGCGGTATACAACGTGAACATATTGGCGGTCAAGCGCGACGGCAAGATTCAGCCGATGCCCACGCCGGATTACATTTTCACCGAGAATGAGCACCTCATGGTGATCTCCGCAAAGCAGGACATCGACAAGCTGCTGCGTTGAGGCGAGAGACGGACCGGCGCGGACTGCTCCTGAGCGGCAAAGCCCGGCGCGCGGAAACTCTTCTCGGGAAAATTTCGTGCGAAGATACCTGACGGCATTCGGAGGAAGGCATTTATGGATAAGAGGATAAGCAACACAAAACAGCTGTGCGAGGCCCTTCGTGTCACGGCTTCGGAGGGGCGCGAGAAGGGCGCCGAGCTCATTTACTGCAGCAACGGGGTCCTGAACTTCGTGCTTTCGGCGTCCAACAGCCTCGATATTCTGCGGCTCTGGCACCGCGGCACCAACATCGGCTTCCTTTCAAAGAACGGCCTTTACACGCCCAGAGACGCCTTTCCGCACACGTTCCCGGGAGGCATGCTTTACACCTGCGGGCTTGACAATATCGGCGACCGCGAAGGCTTCCCCGTCCACGGCAGAATGCACAACATTCCTGCGGACGTGAGGGAGATCAGGGCCGACGAAACGGGCATCAGGATCGTGGGCGAGATCGTGGCGGCGTCGCTTTTCGGCGAGAATCTGCGCACGGTTCGCACGGTCGAAACAGCCTGCGGCAGCGGCAAGGTCACCGTCACGGACGAGATACACAACGACGCCTTCCGCGAAGAGAATTATTGCGTCCTCTACCACGTGAACGCAGGCTACCCCATGATCGACGACGGCGCCGAGATCTTCGGCGATTTTGCAGAGAGCACCGCGCGTACTTCCTGGGCCGAGAAGCACAAGGGCGACATGCTCAGGATCACCCCGCCAATAGACAACATGGAGGAAACGTGCTACTTCCACCGGATGGACAGGCCGCGGGTAGGCGTCCTCAACCGCAAGCTCGGCAAGAAGCTGGAGCTCCGTTACAGCGGCGATACGCTGCCGTACCTTATCGAGTGGAAAAGCATGGCCTCCGGGGATTTCGCGCTGGGCCTCGAGCCCGCAACGTCCTGGCTGGACGGGCACTTCAGCTACAGAACCGTCAAGGCCGGCGAGACCGTCGTGAACAGGATCGAAATCGAGATCAGCGACGTGTGATCAAGACGTGCGATCAGGTTATGTAATCAAGGGTCTGCCGGGGATGAGCTTCGCAGAATGTGCTCCGGATGACTCACGGATTGGTGCCGCTTTTTGAGCTGTTTTGAAATCGCTTTGAGCTGTTTGGGGCATTTTTAGGGCTGTTTTAGGAATGTTTTGGAGCTGTTTCCAAAAAAGTGCAGGCTATCTTAAAATTGCGCTTGACAAGGCAATTTTAAAAGATTATAATATTGCGCGTTCCGTGAGGAACATGCACCTTTAGCTCAGCTGGTAGAGCAACTGACTCTTAATCAGTGGGCCCAGGGTTCGAGTCCCTGAAGGTGCACCAAGGTGTGTAGACTAAATAGATGCACACGCAAAAATCGGCTATTTTTAGCCGATTTTTGCTATCGA
>JAGDAX010000142.1 GCA_017848335.1 Clostridia bacterium
ATATGCCCGAATCGTCATCGTACGCCATTGGTTTGTCAAGAACGTTCTTCGCAAGCAGCAGCGCCTTGCCCGCGTCCGCCCGCTTTTCAAGCACGTGGAACTCCACGCCGTCGATGGTAACGGTGTCATCCGAGCCGGGCTCGATTTTACCTATCTTATACTGCCATCCCGGAACCGGGTCGGGGTCGGCAAAGCGCACCCACATCGCCGGGCGGACGCCGATCGGCGGTTGTGTGGTATCGCATTTATAGCTGTGGATAAGACCGTAGTCGGTAACGGTAGCCACGTTATTGTCGTTGTAGCAGGGCGAACGGAGCCACCAACATACACTGTTTCCGTACATGTCTGCCGTCTTCCAGCTTCCGCCGGGAGCGGTGAGCTTGGCGCCGTTATAGGTATAAAACGCGTCGTTCGTAACGTCTTTGCTGTCTTGCTTGCCCCAAATATCGGTTTCGGAAAGCAGGAACACCTTGTCGCTCGATTCGACGGGGTTTGTCTGATCGTTGTACTTCGCCGCGGTGTATATATCCGCGGGCTCGGCAAGGGCGGCAAGCCGAGTCTTGCCGGCGAGCCATTCGCCGTTGAGCCACTTCTGAATATCGCTGCCCTCCCATGCCGGGGAATCGGAATCGAACGCCATAGCGGCAACGGTCTCCTTCGTAAGCAGCAGCGCCTTTCCGTCGTCCACCGCGAGGATATAGAACTCCACGCCGTCGATCGTTACGGTTTCAGCCGATCCGGGAACGAAGTTCGCCGCCGCCGCCCTAAGGTCGTAAAGCTCCTTTGACGAAATGCCGCAGTTCTTGCAGGATTCGTAATAAACGGCTGGGTTTTCGCAGTCGGCGGCGGATTTAAGGTATTCCGCGTCGACCTTTTTCACCCATTCGTGCCCCTTCGCGGGGGTGAGAACGGTTTTCGGGTCGGTTATCTGCTTCTTTCCGTCCGCGTCTTCAAACAGCTTGCCGCATTTGGAGCATTCCCAGTGCTGCTTGGCGCAGCCGCCGGCGGTGCATGCCGCTTCCGACACGGGGCGTTCGATAAGTCTTTCGCCCATATCGCACCAGCATTCGACAACGGTCGCTGCGAGGGAAAAGCGGATTCGATCATAGCTGTTGCTGAAGAAGAACTCCCAACACGCTTGCTCGGTCCGAGCGTTGTCGGCGACTTTCAGCTCTACAATCACACTGCTTTCGCCGTCGTGGGTAATGTTGTAGCCGTTATGCAATATATAGGAAACAAAATATACAAACTTGTAGTCGTTTTCGAATACTTCCTTGCTGACGGCGATATCTCTGCCGTCCTTGGTCTTTAACGGCACCCGCACCCGGATCGTTTCGCCCCTCGGTATGGTTACTTGCGCATTCGATACTTCCCAGACGGTGTCGCCCAACACGGCCTCAAAGGTCAAGCAACTGAACTGGTTATTGTAATTGCCGCCTAAATACATGATGCTCCCGGCTTTGGATTCGTCTTTATTATACGAATGTTCCCAGCGTCGGCTTACATCATTAAAGGTCCAAGCCGCGTCCGGCAGATAAGTCGGCTCGAAGGTAATGGTAAGCTGCTTTCTATCATCGCTGCGTTTGGGTGTAAGAAAGTGTTCCTGCGCGACTGTCAGCGGGCCGTTCGGAGCTCTGTCGGTAAGAATCTGACCGTCGTTTGCGGTCAAACGGACAACTATCTTGTCGCCCACGTGGACCTGGAACGTGTCGTGATTGCTGCTGCCCGCTGGAGAGTACGTCAGCGGGTATTCCTCCTCCGGTCCGTCGTTCCTGCTCACCCGGCAGGTAACGCGGGGCAGTATCTCCACCTCTTCCGCCGCGGCGCCGCTGGAATTGACAAAGTACTTTTCGTCGGCGGAAAGACCTCCGCCCTCGGGCGCGGTAACGCAGAGCCACGGATCGACGGTGATACCGTTGTACGCGTGCACCGCGTCAAATGACGTCGAAAACGAATGGGGGTAGTCGACCTTTTCCGCCCGGAACGCTAAAAGCTCCTTGCCGAAGCTGATTTTTTCGTTTGAAGCAACTCCGTGGTTTTCGTACGCGGCGACGTGAATATCGCCGCCGGCAAGGTCGATAGATCCCTGCGTAAAAATCCCGTTTGCCGCCGCGAGTCTTATCCTCCCGCCGGATATCGTAACTGTATTGCCCGAGCCGTGTGCAAACATCCCGTAGGTATCCACGGCGTCGAGACCGATGTCTATATCGACGTCGCCTTCGACCGTAATACTGCCAAAGGTGAAGACGCCGTAGGCGGATGACGATCTGAAGTGCTGTAGCTGATTATACCACGGCTCTGCCGAAGGATCCTCCTCCGGATACTCCGCTTCGAATTTCACGGTAAGACTGCTGTCCTCATCCAGATAGAATCCTTCAGCCGCATATACCGCGGCTAATTGTCTCTGACCGATCATGCGCGACAGGGGCATAAAGTTGTAGTGTATGTTGACATCGGCGCCGTTGATGATTTTTAAGCCGTCGTTTATCAAGCCCTCAGAGGTGCCTATAGGGGCGCAATAGAACCCGCCGGGCGCAATTAAAAATTCATGGTCCGGACCGGAAAAAGCGGCGGAGATACTGCCGCCGTCAATAACAAGGCTGTATCCTTTTATCGCGCAGAAAAAGCCGACGGCGTTCAGGGCGGCGTCGTCGCTGCCGCCCGAAATGGTAAGCGCTTTACTGCAGAAGACGGCGCGTGCTTCGGTGATTTCGGCGTCCGTGCCGATGTAGACGATTTTGTTTTCGCCTTTGTATTGGATGTTCAGGACGTCCTTGGAGTATATACCGTAATCTGCCTCGGCCTTGCCGCCGGTAACGTTTATAACGGCGTCTTCGAGAGTAAGCGTTCTGGTTTGCGGGTCGAAAGACGCCTTGCCCGATTGGAGCAGGGATGAGATATCACCGACGTTGTCGCTTGTTATCCTCGTCCCGGAGATCGCAAGCTTGTAATCCGCGGGTCCGTCGTCAGCAAGAACCGTCGTCGGCATTATGCCGACCATTATAATCAGCACCATCAGCATGGCAGCTATTCTGTTGAATCGAATCGATTTTGTTTTTAACATAAAAAAATCCTCTATGTACAAAGTATTATGGATCAATAACATCAAAAAAGCACACAGTCCTGCGGGCAGATTCCACCGTTGTGCAATTTTTACGCACCCCGATCGTTAAAATTTTACCAAAAAGCGTATGAAAGTCAAGTGCAAAACTTTGAACTTTCAGCTCATCTTTTTCTTTTGGACTGCAAAATGCGACCTGTATCCAAACAAGCGGCAGGCGCCGTTCAAGCGCATCCGCAAGGTGTGTTGTTTCAAAAACGGGCTCACAAAAAATTTACATATCGCCTCTTGACAAGCGAACACATGGAACATATGTTCGATATAATGATATTCGTGATCTTGTCGCATTTTGCTGACAAATCACGAACCAACACCGTAACCGCCTGACAAAAAACGAGCAGACTCATCGAGCCTGCTCCCTTACATACGAAAATCAGATAAGTTGAATATATAAAAACTGAGTGTCCCTAACTCACTTGCGTTATGAACACTCAGCATGGTGCCGGTGACCGGACTCGAACCGGTACGGAGCTCTCGCTCCGAGGGATTTTAAGTCCCTTGCGTCTGCCAATTTCGCCACACCGGCGACTGAACGATGGTTAGTATAGAATAATCGCGGCCAAAAGTCAATAAAATTCGTCTGCCCGGACGCTAAGCGGCGAAGGGTTTTGAAGGGTTTTGAAGTGAAGAACACGAATGGTGCGAACGGATTTTGAAGCGAGGGACGCAAAGAACACGAATGGCGCGGACGGAAGGCACAGCGGATCGCATCCGCAGCGGAGCACAGCCTCAAAAGAACGCATCTTCAGAAGAGCACAGCCTTCAGGGCAGCATTATTGCGCAGTTATCATCGCGGAAATTTATTCGCGGGCAAGCTCTTCACGGAAAAAGCTTCACGAGCAGCGGAATCAGCGGCAGCGTGGCCACGGAGAGGATCGTCGAGAGCGGGATCAGCCTTCCGGCGGTTTGCTTGTCGAAGCCGAACTTTTCGGCAAAAATCGAAGTCACTGTTGCGCAGGGCGTACCGCTCACGATAAGAATTACTGTCAGAAGCGCCTTGTCCATCGGGAAAATGAGATTCACGGGGTAAAGCACCGCGAATGCAAGCAGCGGACAGGAGATCAGGCGCAGAGCGGCGGCCAGCCAAACGTTTCCGTCCTTGAAAAAGCCGGAAAAAGAATTGCGGGCCATCTGAAATCCCACCACAAACATCGAAAGCGGCACCACTGTCTCCTTCAAAAGGTCTATCACGTCGGTGAACACCGCGGGAACGTATTTATCCACCGGCAGCAGAAAAACGAGAATGCAGACGAATATCGTAATGACCGAGGGGTTCAGGACAAGCTTCCTGACAGACATATATTTGCGGTCGCCGGTTGCAATGAAGCAGCCCACCGTCCAGAGAAAGACCTGAAACCCGATATTGAAAACGGTGGCGTAAATGGTGGCCTCGTCGCCGAGAATATTGCGGATCAGCGGTATCCCCATGTAGCCGCAGTTGCCGAAAATGACCGCGAAGCGGTACACCCTGCCCTTGACGTTTCCGTCGAAGCGCTTCCCCGAGAAGAATACATACGCCGGTATCATGAACAGTCCGTGGCACACGAACGAAAAGAGCGCCGTCACACCCATATTCGCGAGAATGCGTGAATCAAAGCTCCTTATGTACGGAGACAGAAGCATTGCCGGCTGGGCAACGTAAAGAATAAAGTCGGCAAGACCTTTGGTAAAGCCCTCCCCGCTTATCTTCAGCTTGCCGAATATGAAGCCCGGAATGAGCAGAACCGCCAGAACGGCGGTCTGTGTAAGAACAATCAATACTTCTGTCATCTTGTAAAAAACCGATTGGCGAAAACTGAGCCTTGAAACCGTGCCTTAAAACCGTGTTCTTAAATACGCGCCTTTAAATCCATGCCTTTAAAAACGTGCCTTTAAATTCGTGCCTTTAAAGCCGCGCCCTTAAATACGCACGAAAGCCAATGCCTAAAATAAGTGCAGAAAATAAGTGCCGAATATAAGTACCGGAAATAATGCCGGTCAAACGTTCCTAAAACAGGTGCCGCGAAAAAGCTTATAAACCCCTGCACGGCCCTGCGGCCCCCTGTAACAGATCCGGGCCGCAGGGCTCTTATAAATGGATCAAAAGCACACACAAATGACCCTAAGCAGCGAAATCAGTCGCAGGTGACCCTGAGCGTCACGCTGTCGGTGAAATTCTCCATATTGACGATAAAGCTGTAGCTGAAGAAGCCGTCATAGGTATAATTCACCTGATAGCCGTCGAACTCCTCAACGTTAAGGACCAGGTCGGTCCACCCGTCGCCGGACTTCACCTGCACCTTGGGCCTTGTCAGCTTCGAGAAGCCGTTGACGCGCACCGCGTTGGAGTTGCGTGAACCGGTCACCGTAAACTCGGCCGCGTTATTTTCGGCGTTAACGATCACAAGGTAATCGTCCTCGACCACAGTGCCCACGTCGCAGGATCTTACGGACCAGGGATTCACTACGGAATCCTCGACCACGTATCTGACGTTGTCGTCGTTGTCCTGTTCCTTGACTCCGAAGGGCAGCAGAATGAATACCAGCTTGATCTTGTCGCCCTTCTTGAACTTCAGGGTGTCCTGATCGATGCCTATCTCCACCAGGTTGAGCATGGTCTTCCCTTCCTTAAACGTCGAATTCCTCAATACAAGGTTTCCGTCGTAGGCCCTGCCGCCCACGGAAATATCGTAGGACTTGACTATGTATCCGAAGTTCTCAACGTCGTTGTCGTTCTGGAGACTGTAATTGTAAACGCTGACGTAGGGAGCTTCCTTGGCGAGCCTGTAGACGCCCACCTCGGAGGGATTGGAGGTATCGTTTGCAAGTGTCTCGACGGTGCCGTTCTCGGACTTATAAGCCGTATACTTCATGCACTGGAATCTGGGGTCAAAGCTGAAGACCGTGAACGTATTGCGGGCGTCCTCATAGGTCACGTCCTTGAGGCAGGTCGCCTCCATCGAATAATAGGTTCTGTTCTCGTCGTTGGACGGGAATTCCACGTGCCTCAGCGTATAATCGAAGGCGCTGTCGTAGGAGCGGTAGGAATATTCCAGGTCAGCGTAGACAGGCCCGGAGGACTTGATGTTTGAGCCGGTATATTCGGACTCGTTGGCCACACCGTCCGTCTTAAAGGACAGGAATCTGAGGCGTCCCACAGAATTGTACTGGGGCTGGCCGGACCAGATAGTGCCGCTGCAGCCTCTGAAGTCAGGAAGCGTCCAGCCGTCTCTGCCATAGACGAAATAAGGAGCGATACAGTTGGACTCCGTCACGCCCGTCGAGAGGTGGTAGTACCCGATGTGGAAGGCGATGGAGGACACCTGCTTCAGCCTGTTCACGCCCCAGTTCTGGTACATATTGAGCATAGTGTAAGTAAGGTCGGTGTTCTTTTTGACCATCAGCGGGTACACGGTGTAGCCGTATTCGGGATCCTCCGGATCGTAATACCGCTCCTCAAACTCGCCCTTGAAATTCTTGCAGACCTCGGCCTGGATCGGCACGAGCACCTTGTTCTCGTCAAGGATCGTTGCGGCCTCAAGGCATCCGCTGGCGCCTATGCTCATGAAGTACAATTTGCGGTCATTGCTGTCGGCAGAGACCTTCACAGTGCCGCCGTAATATTTGTTTGAGTTGGCCTTGCGGTACGCGCTGGAGAAGTCGGTGCCTGCCACGCTCAGCTCGTAAGCGCCGGTTACGTAGTTGTAGCCCAGAGCCTTGAACTTCGCGTTCTTCATGCTCTGCTCGGTCACCTCGTAGGACAGCGGGTTGCGTTCCAGATAGGCTTCGTTCCTGAGCGTGTCAAAGTCGACGTTCACGGAGGTGTATATCCTGTGACCGAACCTGTCGTCGCTTCCGGCCTTGTGTTTGCCGCTGACGTCCTTGTAGAGCTCTACGACGTAAAAGCCGTCCTTAAGCTCGATGCTCGAGTGTGATTCGCCGTCGTCCGCGACAATAAATCCCAGAAGGCCCGCGTCCTTTACGTCAAAGCCCACGTACTGGAAATCCGTCACCGCACCGCTGAGGCTCGTCAATACCTCACCGCCGGCGTTCATGAGCGAGACCGCCTTGACGGTATTGGCGGGGATCTCGTAAGTAAAGCCGAACGCGGAAAGGTCGTCCTGCGCCTCGTCGAAAAGAATGCGCACCTGGGAATTCACCTTGTCGGAATAGGAGTGCAGCGTCTGCTCAAAGCCGCATCTTACAGTGCCCTGAGCCTCCTGCTTGCCGGTCCTGATATTCCCGATCTTAAACGTGTCGCCCTTCCTGCCGCCGTTAATGTCGAAGCGGAGCGTATAGAGGCTTGTGAGAAGCCCGTCAAGCTTCGGAACGTACACGATGACAGTCTGCTTTTTATTGTCGGCGCTGAACTTGAAGTTTACGTGGTTTTCGGAATTGATTCCTCCGCTGCCCGCGAATGCGTAGTAGATCTCACCGGAGGAGGCGTTGCCTGAGCACGTGAGATCGAAAATAATGAGATTGTTCCCGTCCAGCTCGTGATCCAAATCGAAATAGATATAAGGATCGTTTCCGTCGGAAATGGTGCCCGTGATGGCGCCGTCAGAGACCTTGGCGCCGTCTACCATGTTGCTGTTTATTTTCGTGCCGCCGGGAATGCTGACCTTCTTTTCATTTTGGTAAACCCCCGTGGCTCCCGAAGAAAAAGCGATGTCGCGGATGTTTACTTCGTAATAGTAATAACCCATCTTGTTGGTGTTGACGCGGCCGATGCTGCCCGACTGAGAAGTCGTGAAACGCTTGCCGTCGGCTTTTTTGACAAAGCCGGTCATACCTCCGTCAAGAAGCACCTTGCCGTGGGCGGTTTTGATCTTATCGAGGCCCACGTTGTCGCTGTTCTTAAGGGCCACCTCTAAGATCGCATTTTCGTTCTTAACGATAAACCTGTCGCGGCTGGTACTGTCGTAAACGCCCTGAATTTTATTCAGCATGTCGTTGGCGTACACGATACTCGCAGCCATTACGGATTCGTCCTCAATGCTCCTTGGAACAGGAGTCGGACTGGGTACCTCAGTAGGCATATTGTCATCTCCTCCCGAATCAGGGTTAACTGTGCAGGCCGCACCGGCAATCAAAAGTACCGCCGAAAGCAGAACCGCACAAATTCTGAAAAAATTTTTTAGCTTCATATAATTATTACCTCCATACCTGAGTAATGCCTCCATACCTGAGTAATGCCTCCATACCGTGCAGCCACCGCATTGCAGGGCTGAATAATTGCATGGCTGAATATCTGAATATCTGAATATCTGAATTTCGTAATGAGTTAAGCAGTCGCCGTAATATTCGGACGCTTGCGGTACGAACACGCCGCAGAAGCTGAAATAAAGCAGCACGCGCGTATCCTGCCGTCAAATAACCGGCCCCCTCATTTCAAACCATTTTCCGAGCCTCTGGCCGCCGTCGGTGGTAGCCGGGTCCCTGTCGTAATGGTGCGTAAGCCCCTTGAAGCCCTCCTCGTAGGAGCCGCCGAAATAACAGTTTATAACGTCGCCCACAGTGGGAAAATTGTTGCCGCTGTACACGCCGTGCTCCAGCATCAGCGTAATGGCGATCTGCGGGTCATTGTAAGGCGCAAAGCCCGTGTAAAAGCCGTGGGAAGACTGCTCGTTGGTACCCGTCTGGGCCGTACCGGTTTTCCCCGCCAGGAAATAATGCGGATAAGTCGGCAGCTGCGCCTGAAGCTCCGCATAGGCGTCGATCATCTTGGTCATAGCCTCCTTGACGAGACTTATTGTGGCCTCCGAGGCTCCTGTCGGCACCGATTCGACCGGCGTCTCGTAAATTATATTTCCCTTGTGATCCGCCACACATTTCGAAACGTGCATATTGTGCATAGTCCCGCCGTTGGCGATGGCGCTGACGTAGCGGTTGACCTGGAGAGGAGTAAACGAGGTGTAAAGCTGTCCGATGCAGGTGGCGGCTGTGGATGCGTCTGTCCACTTGTGGAAGGTGCCGGCCTCAAAAATATCCATGGTGTCAGGATTGCTGCGGAAGCCCTTCTTTTCGGCAATTTCGATACCTGTGCTTTCGCCGAGCCCAAAGGTTTTGATCCAGTGATCCACGTTCTCGATGCCCGCGTCAATACCCACCGTCGCAAAATATATGTTGCAGGACCTTCCGAGAGCGTGGACAAGCGCCACGTCGTGGTGGTAGGACAGGCACTTCATGCGCCTGCCGGACACGATAATATAACCCGGGCAGTTGATGATCCTCTTGGCGTCCGTAACTCCCGACTCGAGCCCCGCCACAGCGATGGCCGGCTTGATCATGGAGCCGATGGGATAAGTGCCCTGCGTGCAGCGATTCAGACTGGGCGAATCCGGGTCCGTAAAGAGCGCGGAAATTGCCGCCTGCGCCTTCTCGTCTGTCTTAGGCGCCACGAAAATATTATTGTCAAATCCGGGATACGAGGCCATCGCGAGAATTTCTCCCGTGTTGACGTCCGACACCACGCCGGCTCCCGCGTTGCAGTCCCCGAAGTTGTCCACGTCGTTCCGCCTCGAAGCAGTATATTTTACGTTGTACTCGATGGACTCGTAAAGTGTCTGCTGCAAAAGAATATCGATAGTGAGATAAAGATCGTCGCCGGGCACGGGAGCCTTGTATCCGTCCTCGTACACCTCGCCGCCGGCCGTCTTCACGTACCTGCGGTAGCCCCTCTCGCCGCGAAGGTAATCCTCGTAAAATTTCTCAACACCGAGCTTTCCGATTACGTCGTCGTTGAAATAACCCTCGTCCTGCTTCTCGACGTATTCCTCCTCAGAGATGGCGCGCACGTAACCCAGCACGGGCCCCAGGGAAATATTGTTGACGTAATATCTCACGTACGTGAGCTCCGAGGTGACGCCGGGAAACTCCCTGCTCCTTGCGGTGATCTCGTCAATGGTAGCCTTGCAGGCCCTCGAAGCTATAACAGAAGGCCTCAGCGAATCAAGTCCGTACGTGTACGTCTGATACCTGAGGATCATTATCTTATATGCTTCATAATCCGAATAATCGTCCGCGATGTCGAAGACGTTGGTGCGCATGTAGTTAAAGGCACCCTGGGGCGTCTCGAAATAAGCCTTGTCGGCCTTCGAGCTAACCAGGTCGTTGACGAAGGCTTTCTTGTCGGCGGCTTCATTCTCGTCGTCGATCTTCTTACCCCAGGCCGGCGGGAAAAGCAGATAATCTCCGAGGAAATTCTCATAGACGTCATTGTTCTTTTCGAACACGGACACCAGCTCAAGGTACATTCTGTCGCGCTTGTCCTGATCGTCCTCCACGTTGATCATGTAGATCTTATAGGCGATCTGATTGCCGGCCAGAAGAACTCCGTTTCTGTCGTAAATATTGCCGCGGGGCGCGTCAAGAGGCAGCTCGTACTCGGTGAATTTCGAGGCAGCCTCGGCGTGGGTGTCATTGTCGGCGATCTGGAGCAGGAAGAGCCTCACCGCCAGAGCCGCCATCACCAGCACAAGGACGACGGCCAGATAGAATATTCTGTTTGTGAAAAGCTTTTTAAGATTGTTCATAAAGAGCTACCGTCTCCTGAAGGAAATCGTTTGCGCCGACGCGGGGCCCGCTTTTTTCCATAGCATAAAAATGGGGATAAAAAGGACGACGAAGATCACCGTCGTGTAAAGCGAGACCGGCAAAATGCGGTGCAGCAGGTGGTTCCCGTAATTCCCGTAAAGCCTGCCGCTGCCGGTGACATAAACGGTCATTATTCTCGCGCCAAGGCTGAACAAAGCGTTGAACACAGCGATATACAAAGGCCCGGACAAAAAATGGTACAGAAACCTTCCGCGCAGATTGAGCGAAGAAACCGCTGAGACCAGCGTGCAGTAAAGCATATAAAAGAGCGCGTAGAAGCCCAAATATCTTCCGAAGGCGATATCCACCGTGAGGCCTGTCAGAAGGCCCGTGAGCATCGAAAAGGTGCTGCCAGAAAGTGACGAAAAAACGGTCAGAACCGCGAGAATAAGATTAGGCTTCGCGTAAAATATCCGCAGGTCGTTAAATACAGCCTCCTGAAGAAGGCCGAGCAGCGCGACCGATACGACCACAAGGATTATCCGCTTAAAGGTAACGGAGGTATCCACCGGCTCCGAGCTCTGGAGCAGGCTTGACCTTTCGCCGATGTTGAAGCGCTCCGCGGAGGTGTCGTTGATACGGGGGGCCGATTTGGGCGAAAATATTTTTTTGATTGCCTTAAAATTCAGCAGCATCCGTTCCTCTTTTTGTATGATACGGTACGTCAGTACGATATGTTACGTCAGTGCGATATGTTACGTCAGCACGATATGTTACGTCAGTGCGATATGTTACTTCAGTACGATATGTTACTTCAGTACGATATGTTACTTCAGTTTGATACGTTACGTGAACGCGATACGGTAAAGTCAGTCGGCGTCAGTCGGCAGGAATACTGCGGCGGTCGGCAGAAAGTACTGCGGCAGGCGCAGACCTTGCTAACCTTCTTCCCCGACAGGCACCATTACGTAGACCTTCCCCAAAAGTCCCAGGTCCACCGCAGGCTCAACGATCGCGGTAACTATCCCGGTATCGCCGTCCACCGTTACGCTCTTTACGGTCCCGACCATGATCCCCGCAGGATAAGCGCCTCCGCTCTCGGCCGTCACTATGCGGTCGCCCACAAAAACCTTGGCGGTGGTGGGAATCCGGTCGACCCGCAGCTCGTAAGCATTGTTCTCACGCGAGACGCCCTTCACGCGCACGAGCTCGTTGGTCCTCGATATCCTGCACATAAATTCATTGTCCTCGTCGACTACGGTCACAAGCTTTGAGGAATTGATGCCGTCCTCGGTCACCACACCGACAAGGCCCTCCGGCGCGATCACAGCCATGCCGCTCTTGACGCCCTGAGCCGTGCCCTTGTCGATGGTAAACGTGTTGAACCAGTCCGTGACGTCCTCCGCGATAATGGAAGCCGCCGTGAGCCTGTAGTCCTCGGAATACTCGCGCAGTCCCAGAAGGCTTCTCAGCTCGTCATTCTCGAGCCGCAGCCGCTGGTTTTCGTCCTCGAGAAGAGGTATCTCCGCGTTATTGTCGCGAAGCTCAGCCATTTCCTTTTGAACGCTGCCGTAGGAAAAAACGTAGCGGAACCAGCCTGAGATCCCGTCGGCTGCCTTGCGGAATCCGTTCTGAACTATAGTGACCGGCGTGCCGAACACCTTGTACAGAAAGCTGAAATTGCCGTTGGGACTCGCAGACACCACAATAGACACCACAAGAATAATCGATATCACCGTGAGCGCAAACAATATTATTTTGGAATTCTTCTTCATGGCAACACCGTCTTCATAAAGGAGCCTGACGGGATCGTCAGCCCGGTAAATTGCAGCCGGCTTCGTCAGCCGTAATTCAATTCAGCCGAACACTTCAGCCGGAATTTCTGTTCGTATTGATAAGCCGCCTGAGCGCCGGGTCTCTGAGGCACCTTCCGAGGCCCTCAGCCACGCAGTACTGCGCACCCTCGGCGACCCTCACGGGAACGTTGGTCTCAGTGCGCATAAATTCAGTGAGACCGCTGAGGAGCGAACCGCCGCCGCACATCGTAATGCCGTTGCGGATGATATCCGCACTGATCTCCGGCGGAAGGCCGTCCAGCACTCTTTTGGCGCAGTCAATGATCTGAATGGCGGAATCCTTGTAAGCGTCAATAAGCTCCGACGACGAGATGCGCACGTTGCCCGGAAGCCCGCTCAGCATATCCCTGCCGCTGATGTCGGAATATTTTTCCTCACCCTTAGGGAAAACCGTTCCGGTCTTGATCTTGACCGTTTCCGCGGTCTTCTCGCCTATCAGGAGATTGTGCTCGTTTTTGATAAATCCGGAGGTCTGAACGTCGAAATTCTCGCCGCCGACCTTCACGGAATCTCCCGCGATAATACTTCCCATG
This sequence comes from Clostridia bacterium, assembly GCA_017848335.1. Classification (GTDB taxonomy): domain Bacteria; phylum Bacillota; class Clostridia; order UBA1212; family UBA1212; genus UBA1212. Next base: position 13,026 of record JAGDAX010000142.1, read on the forward strand.
GAGATAACGGCCACCTCAGTGGTGCCGCCGCCCACGTCAATGATCATCGAACCCTCAGCGCCGTCCTCGGTAAAGGGCAGCCCCGCTCCGATGGCAGCCACCAGAGGGCTCTCGATAAGCCGCGGCTTGATGCGCGTAGTCTTGCCGAAGGCCGACTTGGCCGCCTCAAGCACCGCCAGCTGTTCGACCTCGGTGACGTCGGTATGAACGCTGAGAAGCATCTTCACGTTCCCGAACCTGGCGCCCAGGCCGAGCGATTTTGACAGAAAATATTTGAGCAAAAACTCGGCAATCTCAAAATCCGCAATTGCGCCGCCTCTCACAGGCCGCACGATCTGAATGGACTCGGGGGTCCTTCCGATAAGTCTCTCCGCGGCAGTACCCACGGCAACAGGCTTCCCGGAATTCAAATTGACCGCGACACACGTGGGCTCGCTGAGCACGATGCCCTTGCCCTTCACAAAAACGGTAGTATTAGACGTTCCAAGATCTATGCCGATATCAAGCGCCATAATTTTTCATCCTTCGAAATAAACTTTGAAAATAAACTACAGGTGTTTCAAAATATTGTCAATAATGCCCAGCCTTTTGAAGCTCACGTAGCTCGTCCTCGTTACGATAAAATGGTCAAGCATCTGAATGCCCAGGATCTGCCCCGCGCTGACAAGTCTCCCGGTAAGAGCAATATCGTTCTGACTGGGCGCAAGCGACCCGCCGGGATGGTTGTGCGCCACGATCACCCCGTAGCAAAGCTCCCTTACGGCGTCCGAGAATACCTCCCTGGGATGCACAAGCGTCCCGTTAAGAGCCCCCTGACTGACAAGCCTTATTCCAAGCACGCGAAGCCTCGTATCCAGAAGCACGCATTTGAACAATTCCTTGCTCTCGTAACCGAAATCAGCGGAAAGAAACCGACCCACCGCGTCAATATCCTCAGCAGTCGCAAGCCTCGGACAGTCATCTGCGCCTATGCGCCTGCAGGCCTCGGCGACAGCCTTGATCTGCAGCGCCTTGACCTTGCCGATACCCTTGACCGCGCGAAGCTCGGAAATTCCTCCCGAAAAAACATTTTTAATGCTTCCGTCAAATTGCCGCAGAAGCTCTCGTGAAACCGTTAATGCATTATCTTCTTTGGTGCCGGATCGAATAAGTACAGCCAAAAGTTCTGAATCAGTAAGCGAAGAAGCACCGGATAATTCAAGTTTTTCGTACGGTCTGTCATATTCGGGCAATCCGGCAATCGTAGTTTTCTTACTCATAGCCAAGCACCCCAAATAAAACTTTCACGAAGTGAATTATACAAAAACGGACCTTGAATTTCAATAAAATTGTGCAGCTGCGGGATTGGCGAATGCCGCTAAAGGCAAGAGGCCGGAGACCTCTATCCTTTAGCCTTTCCCGGCGCTAAACCCGGATCAACAATCCCCTTGTCGCGCCCCGCCGATTGTACTATAATATCCGCGTAAACTTTTCAAAGGATGTGAACCCTCAGAAATGGCAGAATTCAAAGCAAATGACAACCCGGAGCTGGAGCTTTGCGCCTCCAATTTCCTTACGGACATTATAGACGAAGACATTGCCGCTGGCTTTGACCGGGAGATACACACCAGGTTTCCGCCCGAGCCCAACGGCTATCTTCACATCGGCAGCGCAAAGGCCATATTCATCAACGCTTCGATCGCCAGGAAGTACGGCGGCAAATTCAATCTGCGTTACGACGACACGAATCCCGAGAAGGAAGACACCGAGTACGTAAATTCCATTCTCGAGGATCTGCTGTGGCTCGGCGCGGAGCCCACCGGCGGCGTTTTCTACGGCTCGGATTATTTTGACAAATGCTGCGAATACGCAGTCAGGCTCATCAAGGACGGCAAGGCGTACGTGTGCGACCTTTCGCCGGATGAGATCAGGGAGTACCGCGGCACGCTTACTGCGCCCGGCAGGAACAGCCCTTATCGCGACAGGTCCGTCGAGGAGAACCTTGCTCTTTTCGAGCAAATGAAAAACGGTGAATTTGAGGACGGCAGCCGCACTCTTCGCGCAAAGATCGACATGTCCTCAGGCAATCTGAACATGCGGGATCCCATCATTTACCGCATCTGCAAGGAGCACCACCACAGGCAGGGCGACAAGTGGGCCATTTACCCGCTTTACGACTTCGCACACCCCATTCAGGACGCCATCGAGGGCATCACGCATTCTCTCTGCTCCCTCGAGTTTGAGAACCACAGGCCGCTTTACGACTGGGTCATCAACAATATCGACTTCGACGAGAAACCGAAGCAGCGTGAATTTGCGCGCCTTAACGTGACCTATACTGTGATGAGCAAGAGATATCTCCGCCACCTTGTGGAGACCGGCGCCGTGGACGGCTGGGACGACCCGAGAATGCCTACGCTCTGCGGACTCAGAAGAAGAGGCTACACGCCCTCCTCTATTTTCAAGTTCGTCAAGAACGCGGGCATCGCCAAGGCCAACTCGCTGGTGGAGATCGAAAGCCTCGAGCATTTCATAAGGGACGAGCTCAACCAGACCGCCCTCAGAAGGTATGCGGTGTTAGACCCCGTGAAGGTCGTCATCACAAACTACCCCGAAGGCAAGGTGGAATATTTCGACGTCTCCAACAATCCGAACGACGAGAATGCGGGCACGCGCAAAATCGCCTTCACCCGTGAATTGTACATCGAGCGCGAGGACTTCATGGAGGAGCCGGTTCCGAAATTTTTCCGCCTCAAGCCCGGCGGCGAGGTCAGACTTGCAGGCGCTTATATCATAAAGTGCGGCGAGATCGTTAAAGACGATAACGGAAGCATTGTCGAGATTCATGCGGAGGCCGACCTTGAAACCGCCAACAATATGCCTGCTGACGGACGCAAGATCAAAGGCACCATTCACTGGGTCAGCTGCACAGTAAATCACAGGGCAGACGTTATGGAATACGACCGCCTCTTCACGGAGCCGAACCTTATGGACCTGCCGGAGGATACCACTTATAACGACTATCTGAACCCCGAATCCGTAAAGGTTTACAAGGACGCCGTTATGGAGGAAAGCCTTAAATACGCAAAGCCCGGCGAGAAATTCCAGTTTATCAGAAAGGGCTACTTCTGCAAGGACACCAAGAACGTCAATACCTTCAACAGCATAGTCGGCCTCAGAGACACGTTCAAAAAAGAGGTCGGAAACGGCTGAAGATGCTGAAGCTTTTGTTTTTCTGTCATGAATGCGAAACGGGTTCCGCCTGCGGCGGAACCCGTTTCTGCAGCAGATCCGCGTTATTATGAAGCGGATCAGATCTTATCCTGTTTGACCGTGAGTACGTCCGGCCTGTGCTCCCTAAGCCACGCGCAGATCTCGTTTTTAAACTCTCCGGGAACAAACACCACGACCGCGTCGGGACGTTTTGTAGGAATGAACGCTACCGTATGCGGACTTATCAGCACGCACGCAAACTGATCCCACGCCTTTTTCGAAGCGCTCGAGCCGTCGTTTTTCAGCAGCCCGACGCAGCCGTCGTCTAAAGTCAAAGTCTCCGGCGCAAAGCTGTCTTTAAGATTCTTCCATCTCAGGCGCATATTGACGAGCACGGCAACGTTGATTAGCGAGACAGCGGCCATCGAGACGATGCCGATAACTGTCAGAATATCCGGTTTGTTTATGATCGCAAGCACGGCAAATACCGCGAGCAGCACCAGGCTCCCGATCAGACGCGCCGTAAAACGCCGGTACATGTTTTTAAAACGATAGCGCGGATTCTTCCACATATTCGCGGCCTGGAGCATAATGTTTACCGCCTCTTTATAGAACTCGTCGCTTTCCCTTTCGTTTAATTCAATTACCATAATCCTTCCTCAATTAGTTCATTTATAAAAATATTGATTTCCCTGTCGTAGCCTTCTTCGTCGTTTATCCTGATGTGCGAGTGGCCGCCCTTGTCGAACCAGGACACCTTTTTGTGCGGCGATACGCATGAAGCGTAAAGCTTCCTGCTCTCCTCCGGCAGCGAGAAAATATCCCTGGTCGTGTAGATAAACAGTATAGGCTTTTGGAGCTTTTTGACCGCCTTGTAGGGCCCGTTGGAGATGCCTTTGGCGCCAGTCAGAATATAATGTATCAGCATCACCTGGTAGCACACCGGGAAGATCGGCTTGCTGCGCTCCTTCATGTGATTCTTGAAGGTCTCAAAGAAATTTTTGAACATTCCGTCGACGCAAAGACCGTTAAAATAGTCCGGGCATTCCTCGGCTGTGACCGTAAAGACAGCGGTCTGCGCGCCTATGCATATACCGTGAAGAAATACCGATTCGTTTCCGAACCTGTCGTGAAGGAGCTGCCCCCACTTGATGACGTCCCGGTATTCCTTGTATCCCAGCGAATAATATTTTCCGTCGGAAAATCCAGTTGCCCGCATGTCGATGACCAGCACGTTGAAGCCGGCTTTCCTGTAAGGCTCCGCGAAATAGTAAGAATAGGCCAGGCTCTCGGTGCGTCCCGGTATGATAATGACCGCCCTTTTTGCGCCGAAGTCGAAATACTCGGCAAAAAGCCTGAGACCGTCGTTTTCGATCTCAAGAGGCGTTATGCGTTCCCTGTGCTGCTCCGCAAACTCAAGTCCTTTGTTGAACATAAGCAGCTGCTCCGGGTCGTCAGGCCAGGAGCATTTGCGCTCCCGGGGCTCCTTTTCGGGCCTTGAAAGAGTTCCCTCAAAGACCTTGTACGCGATAAGGAAAGTGAATCCGATGCCGAACAGCAGACCTGACGCCGCAACGATCCCGACTGTTAAAACAATAATTTCAAAAACGTTCATAAAGCTTTTTTAAACCACCGCGATAATATAATCGGCTATCTCCTGACCGCCTTCCAAAACGATGAATTCGATGTCCGGGAATGCGTCCCCGAGTGCCGAAACAACGCCCTCCGTGACATTCTCGTCCGTATGCCCGCCCGCAAAAATGAGAGCGGTCTCCATATCGCCTATATTGCCGCAGCGCCTGAGCGAATCCACGGCCACCCTTGCCGGTGAAGACTCGTCGGAGGCTACGATTATCTCGCTGACGATCCCTATAAAGTCTCCCTTTTTGCAAACAACGGAGTCGTTGTGATAATCCCTTGAGGCTCTGGCGATGGTCACGGGCACGGAGCACTTGACAATGCCCTCGATAAGCTTGACGCGCTCCTCCACGGAGAGCGTGGGATTGTCCGCGGCTATCCCGAAATAGCAGGCCGCCTGGTTGGGCGCGGGTATTATAATCGTGTTTCTGTCATCGGTGATGCCGATGGCCTGCCTTGCCGCGAAAATAATATTCGGGTTGTCCGGGAAAAGTATGATCGTGCCCTCGGAGGAAACCTTGCGGATCTTTTTTATGCAGCTGACGAACTCGCCGGAAGAGGTGTTCATGGTGCTGCCGCCGTCGATGACGATATCAGCGCCGCACTCGGAAAGAAACGAAATAGCGCCCTTGCCTGTCGCCACCGCGATCTTGTATATGTCCTTCACGGGAAGCACACACTCGCTGCCGCCGGAGAGGTTCGCACTGTCACCGGAGAGGTTCGCCCCTTCGCCCGGGGCCATTGCGCCTGCCGCCGGTTCTCTCCCGGACTGCTTCCCGGCGTCGCTTAGCGAGTTGTGCTGGATGCACATATTCTCGAGCTTGAAGGTCACGAATTCGCCGTAGTTCTGGGCCAGCTCGATAATGCGGGCAGGCTTGAAGGTGTGGACGTGTACCTTGATGCGCGAGCCGAGCCTTGAGGTGACCACGGAATTGCCCAGCCTTTCGAGATCGTCCGTGAACGAAGGCAGGTTGAAGGTGGAAATGTAATTCGCTCCCCTCATAAGCTGCAGCAGGAATTCCATGCAATAGCCGAACTTGAATTCGGTATTCTCGTTGAAATTGACGTTGGAAAGGTTGATGACAGCGCTTCTTTCGGTCTCCGACGGCTCGTCCTTAAAGTCAGCGACGTAATTCCGGTCGTTGAGATATTCGAGCATGCCCTCAAAAATGTAAAGAAGGCCCATGCCGCCGCTGTCCACCACGCCGGCCTCCTTCAGCACCGGCAGAAGCTCCGGAGTATTGGCCAGCGAAATCTTAAGCCTCGCAACGTACATGCCCAGAAGCACCTCAAAGGAGCAGCCCCTTGCAAGCTGGGGCCTTATCATCTCAATGCCTTCTCTGGCAACGGTCAGAATGGTTCCCTCCTTGGGAGACCTGCAGCCCTGATAGGCCGCCTTGTACGCGTGAATAAGAGCGGACGCCATCGACATGGGACCCATGGACTCATACCGTCTGAGACTTCTTGCGAACCCGTCAAAGAAATTGGACACGATGACGCCGGAATTGCCTCTGGCGCCCATGACCATACCGTCGGCCATTGAGCGCAGGTACGCGTTCAGCTTATCGGTCTTTTCGGCTGAATTTATCCCGTTAATGAGAGTCAGCCTGATATTGGTGCCCGTGTCGCCGTCGGGTACGGGGAAAACGTTGAGTGAATTGACCTCCTGCTCGTGCTCCTTGATCCGTCTGAGCGCGCCGTGCATCATTCCTTCGAACGTTGTTCCGTTAATGCGATATGTTGCCATGTTTATACTCCGTCAAGAGCTTGCGCCTGAAATTAAAGTGCGTGAAAATTGAAGTGCCCGAAAATTGAAGTTCCCGAAACCTGAGTGCCTGAAATCTGAAATTCCCGAACACCTAAGTGCCCGAAACAGGCCGTACGAAGACTGCGCCGTTTGCCGTCAGCGCCTGCCGTCAGCCGCTTGATGTCAAAGCTTAACGTAAGCCACCTGCCGTCAGCGCTTGCTGAGCCTCTCGTAAATCTCGGTTTCCTCCTTGAGATCCTTCGAAAGAGGTTTTCCTACGTAATATGCCGCCATGATGCCGGGGCCCGCGTTGGTGCCGCTGGCTCTGAATATGTCCGTGTAGTAAATTTCCCTGGGATTGTATCTTTCCCTGATCATATCCAGATATTTGAGCGCCTGCTCCCTGCGGTCGGATCCGGCCACGAGGATCACCTGATTTTCGGGATCCTCAATGGTTTCGCCGATGTAATCGAGCAGCACCTTATACGCGGATTTTTCACCCTTAACCTTGCAAAGCACGGTGGTGAGTCCGGATTCGGAAAAATCGCCCACGGGCTTGATGCCTATGAGAGTTCCCATAAACGCTTTGGCATTGGAAATGCGGCCCTTCTTGGCGGTAAACGCCAGGTCGTCATGCCAGCCGGCCTGATGAATACGGGGCTTAATGGCCTCCGCGTAAAGGTAGGTGTCGTAAAGACTCACTCCCTGGCTTCTTTTGACTGCCGCCAGTACCGCGAGAAGGCCTGCGCCCGTCGCGAACTTCCTCGAATCCACGAGGTATACCTGGGCGTCCGGGTATTCCTTGAGGACCTTTTCCTTCGCGCTGGTGGCAAAATCAAACGTGCCGCTCATTGCGGAGGTCATGCAGGTGTAGAAAATGCCGGTGCCCTTCTCGGCGTACCTTTTAAAGTGCTCGTATATCTCCATAACGGAGGGCGGCGACGTGTGGTAACCGTCAGGATTCTTGCGAAGCTTGGAATAGAATTCCTCGCTTGAGACGGCCTCCCAGTCAAGTGTGGTGGGAATTTCCGAGCCGTCCGGAAGCGCCCAGTGCCCCGGAATATAATCAATGTCAAACTTCTCTCTGATGTCCTGCGAAAGGTCACAGGTGACGTCTACAATTATTGCGAAATCCATAATTCAATTCTCCTGTTCAAAAATTTTGCCAAGGAAAGCGCGAAGCCGCCCTGTGATCAAGCCGCGTCCCGCAAGGAACGCCTCGGCATGAGCAGCGCCCTCCACTATTACCAGATCTTTAATATCGCCGCCGAGAATATTGTATCGCTCCTCGGAGTCGGAAACCGGCACGAATTTGTCCGCTTCGCCCTGAATAATGAACGCCGGAATATTCACCCCGGCAAGCTCCGCGTTGGTGTCGCGCTTGATGTCAACTCCCAGGAATAACCGCCCGGCCAGGTACGAAACCCCCGAAAGCAGCGGCGTGTTCCGTCCGAAATTGGCGGCCAGAAGCGAATTGTATATGCTCTCGTAGCCGCTCTTGTAACCGCACTCCAGCACCAGAAATCTGATCTCCGGCACCTTCTGCAGCTCCTTCGCGGAGTAGCATACGGTGGCGCAGCCCATGGATATCCCGAAAATTCCGATATCCGCGCCGGGGCTTCTGCCGCGAAGGTAATCCACCCAGCACAGCAGGTCGCCGCTCTCCCTGATCCCGAAGGTAATGTATTTACCGCCGCTTTCAAAATGCGCCCTGTGCGAAACGAGCAGAATATTGAAGCCCAGCTCCATGAAGGTCAGAAAGGCCGCGTGTACGTTATTGAAGGGAATCGCCCTGTATCCGTGAAGAGCGATCACCGTCCTGTCGCTTCCGAAATCGTAATACCTGGCAGCCAGCGTGATACCGTCCTTCGATTTGATCCTCACCGGCTCGTAAGGAATCTTCCGGATCTCGTCAAGAGCATCCCTGAGCTCCTTCTCGTACGGTGCGTAATGGGTCTTCGACAGATCCAGCGTCTCCAGCGGGATCTCCCTGCCGCGGTGGTAGGTCTTGAAAAGCCCGTACAAAAGGAAACCGAGCACAGGCATTATCACCAATATCAATATTCCTGCGAAGATATAATAGATCATTCGGAATCCTTTATTCTGCGGATGTTTGTGCCCGTTTGAAGCTTTTGTAGCTCTGTACAGCCCATTTAACCGATTGCAGCCGGAAAGAGCACTGCTTAAAAACGGCAGGCAAAGGAGCACGGGAGCATGGGTGCAAATGAGCGCGGGTGCATGGGTGCAAATGAGCACAGGCGCTCAGACAGTGCCCAAACAGTGAGCAAACAGTGAGCAAAAAGTGAGCAAAAAGTGAGCAAAAAGCTCAGCCCTGTTTCTGCCTCTCAATAAACGTCACCACGTCGCCCAGCGTCCTGAAATCGTTCATCTGCGTGCCGTCAAAGCTGACGTCAAAATCGTTCTCGATCACAATGATGAGATAAATCATACCGACGGACGAAAGACCGAAATAATCAAGCAGCCCCGATTCCTCGGTGCCGGCATTTATCCTGTCGGCGTCGCCCGGATTCTGGTAAATCAGTATCTCTTTAAGATGGTCAGCGATTTCTTTTCTGCTCATTGATTGTTGTCCTTTGCGAATTTGTTATATCTCTTGATCTTCATTGCCGGCGTTCTCTCGAAGTCCTCCTTGCGAACGGTCACTCTGGCGGGACGCTGGTAGGACGGAAGCGACTCGGTCACCTTGCTGATCTCGCCGAGGAGAGTATTCTCGCGAACGTCCTCGGGTACCTTGGCGAGCTCGGACTCTCTTGCCACCACCTCGAGATGGAGGAAGTGCGGCCCGTCGCCGTCCGCGTCTTCAAACAGCTGGCAGTCCCTGACGTAGGGGCTCTCGTTGTAAAGGGCCTCCACCTCCTGCGGCGAAACGTTCAGACCGTTGGAAAGGATGATGACCTCCTTGATTCGCCCGACAATATAAAGGAAACCGTCCTCGTCGAACCTCACCAGATCGCCGGTCTTGAACCAGCCGTCCTCCGTGAATGCGTTCCGGGTCTCCTCGGGGTCGCCCACGTATTCCTTCATGATATTGACGCCCTTGAGGAGCAGCTCGCCGTTCTCGGTCTTCAGCTCCTGCCACGGATAAGGCAGACCTACGGAGCTGGGCTTCTCAAGCGGCATGGGATTTCCGGACACCAGATTGGCCGACTCGGTCAGGCCGTAGCCCGGATAAAGATCGATTCCAAGCTTCTTGAACTCCCTGATAAGGTAAGGCGGCACGAAGGCGGCTCCGCAAATGATGGTCTTGACCGTGCCGAGCATGTTGCGCTTAAACATGCCGGAGAGGCCCAGAGCCATCTCGGCAAGCGCCGGGACGGTCACCAGAACGGTGGGGTTGTAATAGCCCACGTCCTTGAACAGATCCTTGTTATTGTTGCAGAAGCAGAGCGTGCTGCCAGTGTAGATCGAGGTCATAAGATTGCGGACAAGCCCGAAAACGTGTGAAAACGGCAGGCACAGAATGTATTTCTGGAAGAAAACGTCCCTCACGCCGTAGCAGCCGTAAAGAGCACCCGCCGCGATATTTGCGTGCGTGAGAAGAGCGCCCTTGCTTCGGCCGGTGGTGCCGCCGGTGAACATAATGACACACTCGTCGCCGCCCTTAACGTCGGCGCATTCCGCGACGGGCTCAGCCTTTTCGTTCACGTCAATTATCGCGAAGGCAGGCATTTTAAGCTTCAGCACGGACAGCTTTTCCTCGTACTCCTCACCGGTAATGAGGGCCTTGAGTCCGAACTTGTATGAGACGCCGAAAACGGTCATCGCGTCAAGCTGGGGCGGAAAAACAGCCGCCGTGATACCGAGACTTGCAAGAGCAAAAAAGGCTTTGACAAACTCGGGAGAATTTCTGTAAAGAATACCGGCTCTGTCGCCCTTTTTGAGTCCCCTGGCCAGTAAAACGCCCTTGAATTCATTGATGCGCGCGTCAAGCTCGCTGTAGGTAAGCTCGGCCTCGTGATCCTTCAGGGCAACCGCGTCGCCGTACTCTTTGGCGCTCAGCCACATATCTTTTACGGAATCAAATAATTTGAGCTTCGAAAAGGTTTCTTCGTCCGTGAACTTCGCGAACATACTCGCGTCTGCTATATACATAATCCATCCTCACTTTATATTTGCCAAAATCCAAAACCGCCTTGAAACCTCAGTCAACCAGAGATTTCAAATATTCCTCTTTTTGTCTGATCAGGAGAGACACCTCGTCAATACGTTCCATTGTGGGATATTTTCCAAGCATTCCGCATACGTCTACAGGCTCGCCGACAGCGACCCGGAGCCTCTGAAAAATATTGGCGCGTCTCTTGATGTAAACAGGCCAGATCGGCACCCCGCCCTGAAAGGCCATGAGCACCATGCCCGACTTTAAATTATCCACTATCTGCTGATTTTTTGCAAGTTCTTTTTCGTCATCCGTCCTCACCACGTGGCCCTCCGGAAACAGTGCCACCAGCCCGCCCTGCCTGAGCTCCGAGGTGATGGCCTTAAAGGAGCTGACGCCGAAATTGTCGCGATTGATGGGAATGCACAGAAATGACTTGAAGAGCCACTTGTTGAAGCGGTTTGAGATAAGCTCGTCCGTGCAAACGTAATGGTGCCGCCTGTACCAGATCGTCAGCATAAGATACATTGGATCCAGCACCGAAATGTGGTTGCTGACCAAAAGGCCGCCGCCCTTAAAACGCTTCTTCGCGTTTTCGTTCTCATAGTACTTCCTGGGTCTGTACCAGATAAGGCCGGGCCACGCAGTGAAACGGACAAAATCATAGACAAAATATTTCATGGCTATTTTACGGCTTGAGGCGGCTCTGTGCGCTTTTGACGACTTGTTCGGCGTCCCTTTCGGCACGTCCTTTAGAGCGTCTTTCGGCGCTCCTTTTGACATTTCCTTCGGCTCTCCGTCAGGTATTTCGTTTGTCATCCCGATCCGCAGTCTCCCTTCGTGCGGCCTTGCCGGCCTTGCTTATTTACAACTCACCGTTATAGTTTCAAGTTTACCGTTTTCAGCTTCCGGCTTGCCGTTTTCGGTTTACATTTTACCGTCAGCCGTTTTCAGCTGTCGTTTGCCGTTTTCAGCTGTCGTTTGCCGTTTTCAGCTATTGTTTGCCGTTTTCAGCGTCCTTTTTCCGCCGCGGCAAGCTCGTTCCCCAGCTCGCGGATCCTGTCCCTCAGAAGCTCCGAGCACGCCTCAAGATTGTCGCGCACGCTCAGGGCCTCGTCGTAGTGTTCCGTAAGATCTATGCGCTCACCCACCATGACCCTTGACCTTTTGAACAGCCTGAAATATTGAGGCTCGATATAGACCGGAATTACCGGAACCTCGCTTGTGAGCGCGATATAAGCGCAGGAGGTCTTGAAGGGCAGCGGCTTTTCCTCCCCGGGCAGCGGGATCCTCGACTCCGGGAAAATGCCTGCCACGCCGCCCTTATCGAGAATTCTCTGAGTCTCGTGAATAAAATCCACGCTGTTGCGCTCCCTGTCCACGCGAATCATCCCCAGAGGCTTAAGCAGCCATTTGAGCGACTTCTTTCCGTAAAGAACCTCTGCCGCCTGGACCCTTACCGTGCGCCTCCAGAAAAGGAAAAGCAATATCACGTAGTCAAATATCTGGTTGTGATTCGCGACAATGATCGCCGGTCCTTTGATCTTGTTCCTCGTTTTTCCGTCAACGTAACGCACCTTCATATTGAAAAACATGAAGGCCGGAAGAATTCCCGTTATTTTTACGAACCAGTTGAACAGCTTGATCATGGCAATACCTTGAGGCTCCTATTCCGTCTGCTTTTACTTGGCATCTGCCCGGGCTTCCCGGAGATATTCCAGTATCGAAAGGCCCGTCGTAAACCGCCTGCCTTCAGTCTCGGTAAAACCGGTCCCGAACCTTTCCTCGAGAAGACTTATCATCTGATAATAGTCAAGCGAAGTCCCGCCCAGATCCTTAAAAAAGTCAGTCGCCGGCTTGACTTCACCGGCTTCAATACCGATCACCTCCGCGAATATTTCCGCGGCAGTCCGAAGGTCGGCGTCATCCGCAATAAGACCTACCGCGCCTTCAGGTGCTTTTTGATCGGGGGCCGCGCCTTCACGTGAGTTTGAGGCAGCCTCCGCGGCTGATTTCTCCTCAGGTCCATTATGCCGGCTCCACTGCAACACGTCGGCTATTTCGCCGCTTATGAGCTTGCTGCGAATCTTGCTGCGGCTCACCTTGAAGTCGGATTTCGGCATCAGCTCAGCCTCAGTCAGAATGATCTCAGTGATCCTGCCGGTGAGAGAACGCTTTGCGACGGTCTCCTTGACCTTATCGCGAATCATCTCAATTTCGGCGGCCCCGGCGCCCTTCCCGATCTGGCCGACCAGCACGGCGCCCTCCGAAAGACCCTTCACGATGCAAAGATCCAAAAGCCCCGTGTCGGTAAAATATTTCTCCGCAATATTCGGGTTGAGATTTTCGCCGTCCGGCAGCACGATCACGTCGTCCGCCCTGCCGTCGATCCAGTAATAGCCATTCTCTTCACGCGCCAGGTCGTTGGTCTTGAACCACTCGTCATTGCCGCGGGGAACGCCGTTCTCGACGATCACCCTTGCCATAATATTGCCCTTGATCCAAAGAATCCCGTCACCGTCGATCCTGTGTGTGACGCACCTCATAGTGTGGCCCACGGAGCCCTTGATGACCTTACGAACCTGCGGCCTCAGCTCGACGCAGGATATCCCGGTCTCAGTCATACCGTAGCCGTTTACGAGCCTGTAGCCGATATAGTTGAAGAACCTGAGGACCTCGGGCCTGATGGCGCCGCCGCCGCTTATAAGGAAGCAGATCGAATCCCCGAAAAGGTTATCCCGCACCTCCCTGAAGGCGATTCGCGAGAATAGCGTCCCCGCCGCGTTTCCGACCAGCGGAACTGAGTACAGAAAATCGCAGAGCCGGAACGCCTTTTCGAGCCTTCCGTAGGAATTCCTGTCTTTGACGGTCTTGACGGCGCTTTCGTAAATCTTGTCCCAGAATAAGGGCACCGCGAATATATGCGTCACGTGCCTCAGCCTCACCGTATCGAGAAGAGTGTCCGGCCGCAGGTCTTTTAAGAAAACGAAGCTCCTGGAATAAAACGAAAACCAGATATAGACCGCCACAAGCCCGAAAATATGATAAAAAGGCAAAAAGCAGAGGTGCTTCAATTCGCCCCTGAAGTGCTTTTTGATAAGCCTGTTCTTGCGGATGATCTCAAAGGAATATGAGATCTGATCGTGTATCGCCGCCGCATCGAAGCAGCAAAGCTTTATATTCTGCGACGTGCCGGAGGTCATCAGGATAATGAACTCAGCGAAGCCGCGGGACTTTCTCCGTTCGTCAAAGCCAGAATATTTTCCAGGCTCATCGCAGCCCCGGAAGCATCCACGCTCATCGCAGCCCCGGGAGCTTCCACGCTCATTGCAGACGGCGGCCGATAACTCCCTTGTGCGCATAAGAGCGTCATCATATAGCTTCGACGCGATAATATGATTCCTGCCGGGAGCGTCCTCCGAGTCGCATATGACGAAATCAACCTTTTGCCTGTCAAGTATTGAATCAAGCTCATCCGGGGGAATCATAAGATTCATAAGCAAAGGATTGATGCCTGAAATGATAAGAGCCCAGAACACCTCTATCCAGAGGACGCTGTTGCTCATGTAAATGCCGCAGGTCACGGACTCCGAAAGCCCGGGCACCGCGCCTGAGAGAATATGATCGGAGAGCATCAATATCTCACGCTGACATTCGCCGTAAGTCTTGCGGATCACCTTCAGCCCGCTGTAAGTCTCCGAGAGTATGTTGTCCTTTTCGGAAAACATAAGCTCGAAAAGCGATTCGAAGGATATACCCATCTGGTCGAATCGCTCAAGCTTCTTTTTGACGTATTCGTTTACGCTGCGGGCGTTGCCGATGTTTTTTAGATGCATGATTTTTGGGTTGAGTGCCGTCCGCGCGAGCTATGGCCTGTAAGCTAACAGCTATGGGACGGGAGCTACGATGCTTGAGCTGTGAGTCAGCTGCGCGGTGGCCATAGTCCATAGGCCGGAGTGCGCCGCGTGCCGGCTTATCACAGCTTGCCTTATGCCGCTGACCGGTGGTCAACTCACGTGCAGCCGCGCCGCCTTGACGGTATTATCCAGCAGCATCGTCACTGTCATCGGTCCGACGCCGCCGGGCACAGGCGTGATGAAGCCGCACTTGTCATAGCAGGACTCGAAATCAACGTCGCCGGTGACCTTGCCGTCAGGCTTTCTGTTGATGCCCACGTCGATGATCACCGCGCCGGGCTTGACGTAATCCGCCGTTATAAAGTCGGGCTTCTTCATGGCCACCACGAGAATATCGGCCCTTTGCGTGACCTCCTTAAGGTCGGGCGTCTTCCGGTGGCAGACGGTCACGGTGCCGTCATTTTCCATCAGAAGCGCCGCAATGGGCTTCCCGACGATATTGCTGCGCCCGATGACAACGCAGGTCTTGCCTGAGATGTCCGTGCCGCTGGCCTTGATGAGCTCGATAATGCCCGCCGGAGTACAGGGCAGAAAATACGGATTGCCGTTGTAAAGACGGCCTGTATTGACGGGGCTGAAGCAGTCCACGTCCTTGGAGGGGTCGATGGCCTCGATGATCTTGATCTCGTCAAGGTGCTTCGGCACAGGCAGCTGCACAAGTATCCCGTCCACCGAGCTGTCACCGTTAAGGGTGCCGATGAGCTCAAGAACGTCCTGCTCCGAAGAATCCGCAGGCAGCCTGTATTCCTCCGAAATGATGCCCACGTCTTCGCAGGCCTTTTTTTTATTCCGCACGTAAATCGCGGAAGCGGGGTCGTCGCCCACCAGGATCACGCAAAGCTTCGGCGCCCTTCCGTAACCGGAAGCAAAAGCGGCGACCTCACCGCGGATCCTGTCCTTGACGGCGGCCGAAACGGCCTTGCCGCTTATTATCTTATTTTCCACAAATTGTGACATCGATACTACTCCTAAAACACATATTCACAACGTAAACAGCCGGGATCACTTTCTGATCACCTTGCTGCGCTTCGACCCGGTGGCACGCTCGACAATGCCCTCCTCCACCAGACGGTCCATGATATCCGCGGCGCGATTGTATCCCAGGTTGAAGGCGCGCTGGATGAGCGAGGTCGAGATCTCGCCCTTCTCCATGGCAAAATCAACCACCTTGCCGTAGAGGTCTTCCTTTTCGCCGCCCTGCCCTTTGGGATCGCCGGGCTTATCGTTCTCAGGATCTTCGGCGTCCACAAGCGCAAGCGCTCCGTCGTCGTAAGATCCCTTGGCGGAGTGGGTCTTTATGAAGCCTGCCACCTCATTGATGGACTTGCCGTCAATAAAACCGCTCTGGACGCGTGTCAGCTTGCGGCCGTCGTACACGGGCGCGAAAATCAGGTCGCCCTTGTCAAGCAGATTCTCGCCGCCGCTCATGTCCAGAATGATGCGGGAGTTGATATTGTCCTTGACACGGAGACATATTCTCGAGGGGATGTTTGATTTAATGAGACCCGTGACAACGTCCGCGGAAGGTCTCTGAGTGGCGACTATAAGGTGCATGCCGCATGCCCTGGCTTTTTGGGCGATACGGTTAATAGCGGTCTCGACAGAGGCCTTGGCAACGGTCATAAGGTCAGCCAGCTCGTCGATCACGATCACGATACGCGGCATCGTCCTGAGGCCGGGCTTTGTCACAGCCAGTGCGTTGTAAGAATCGATATCCTCCGTGTTGTATTTCGCGAAATAATTGTAACGCTTGTCCATCTCGCTGACGGCCCAGGCAAGAGCGGAGGCGGCCTTTTTGGCGTCGGTCACCACAGGCAGAAGCAGGTGCGGAATGCCGTCATACTTCTTGAACTCGACGATCTTAGGGTCGATAAGAATAAACCGAACCTCGTCGGGCGTTGACTTGTAAAGTATACTTGTAATGATGCCGTTGGTGGTCACGCTCTTACCGGAGCCGGTGGTACCGCCGATAAGGAGGTGCGGCAGCTTATCCACGTCCATGACGATCGAATCGCCGTTGATGTCCTTGCCGACGGCGGCTGTGAGCTTGGATCTGGACCTGCGGAAGGCGTCGCTTGAGAGAATCTCGCGAAGGTAAACGGTGGACCTGATCCTGTTAGGCACCTCGATGCCCACGGCGCTCTTGCCGGGAATAGGAGCCTCTATCCTGACCTTGTCGGCAGCCAGGAAGAATGCGATCTCGTCCGAAAGCCTCTTGATGGTCTCCATTCTGATGCCCACGGCAGGGACGATCTCATACCTGGTGACGGAGGGCCCTATGTAGTAATTGGTACAGGTGGCGTCGACGTTGAAATTCTTGAGCGTGTCAATGAGCTTCTTTTTGGTCTCCTCGCATATCGTCATATTGGCCCTGACGGCCCTCGATTTGGCCTCGCTGTCATAGCAAAGCAGCTCCAGCGGAGGATATTTGTAATTGCTGAATTCACCGGTGCTGAGGACCGGCGTTTCCATACTGTGCTGCGCGCTGCTTTCGGCGCTTTTATCCGGGTTCTGTTCCGCACCGTCGGAAGAACCTGCAGAAGCACCTGAGCCGTCCCTTGTAAAGCCGTCCCTCGCGAAGCCTTCTCCCGCAGGAATACCGTCCCCGTGACCGGGTCTGCCGTATCCGTCAGACGATTCTCCGCCGCGGGAATCTCCGCCCTGAGAGTCTCCGTCCATAGCCTTTTGGACAGCGTCTGTATTGGTGTACGAAAAGATTCCGGGGTCGAAATCCTCTGTCTCCGTGCTGCTGTCAAAGGACATCATGTCCCTCTGAACCTTAGAGAGCGTCTCGCCGTAGTCCGGAATGCCCGGCGCCTTCGATTCGTCGTCAATGCCCACCAATGAAACGTGGCCGAAGCCGTTGTTGTCGAAATCGCCGTCCTCGTCGTCGAAAATAATATTCTCGAGCTCGACCTTTTTGGTGAAGAAATCGTCCGTATAATGCTTTCCGTCCTCCTGGTCATCGAAGGGCGAATCGGAATCCGTGCCCATATCCAAAGGAGGCACGTCATCCTCGCCGCCGGTATCCGCCGCGGTGTTGCCGCCGGGAATGACCTTAATGGGCCTGTCGGTCTCGTCCTCATCGTCCCTGGCTGCGCGGACTCTTTTGACGCCCGCCGCCACCTGCTTGCCGGTCCTTGACATAAGCTCCCAAAGCTTCGTAAAGAAAGGCAGGAGCGAGAATTTAAACAGCAGCATCGTGAAGATCAGCGTAAGCGGAATAAGTATAACCAGCGCACCGACGCGCGAAACGTAATGCAGAAGCACGGTGGAAACCGCGCCCGCAAAGAGACCTCCGCCGAAGGGACTTACCGAGGTGGAGCTCCAGAGAGAGCTCAGCATCGAAAAGAATTCGATCTTTTCGTGCGTGCTCATATAGACCGTGTAAACGTTGGAGACCGAGTGGAGCAAGGCCGTCACTGTCAGAGAAAAAGCCGCCACCAGCGCGTTGACCTTGCCGGTAAAAGTGGACATATAAGTGCCCCTCAATATCGCGACCGAGAATGAAACGATATATATCAGCAGAAAGATCGTACCGAAAAGGCCGAAGAAGCCATAAAATACGTTGGTGACGATCCTGCCCACGACGCCCGCCTTGTTGAACATGCAGACGACCATAAAGATGCAGAAGGTTATCAAAAGAATAGCCGTGATCTCGCGCTTGTTGGCGCTGCGTGTCTTGACGGTGACGGAGCTGTCCCCGCCGCCGGATTTTTTGGTATTTTGAGGCGTCTGCTTTTTGGACGTACCGCGGGTGGCGCCTCGTGCCGGGCTCCGGTTCGAGCTGCGTGCAGAACCGCCTCCCTGGCCTTTAACGCCGCTTCCTGCAGAACGCGAGCCGCCCTTCGTTGATTTGTTATTTGTTTTCTTTGGTTGATTTTTAGTGTTCGCCATTTGTATCTTCCTGTTTTAAAAGCTGCGCGGTAGCCGAGCTAATGAGCTTTTCCGCGTTGTTTTGGGCAATTTCGTATATAATTAAGTCTCTGTCGTATGCCTCCGCGTCGCCGGCCGATTCGATGCAATAGAGGTAATAGATTCCCTTCGCGGTGTTGATCGTGATTTTGTCGCCTTCTTCAAGACCGGTGATCCGTGTCCGCAGACTGTCCTTCGCCTCATCACCGTCAATGCGCAGGAGAAGCTCCTCCGACAGTATAATATTGTTTTCGTACCGTTCCGAGTCCTCGGAATATTCGTATATAAAACCGAGCATACTGTCCGAAGAGTCAACGGCTTCAAAAAGGCTTTGGAGCGCTTTGCCGCCGATACCGCCGGCTTTATCCGGCATGTCAGATCGATCCGCGCTGTCGGCTTTATCCTCGTCTTCGTCAGAGGATCCGCTTTGTGTCTCAGTCTCCGGGGCTCCTTCGCGTGAAGAGCTCACAAACGCATAGAGAAACGCGCAGGACCTTTCCGCAGGATTCGCCGCAATATACGCGTCAATCATATCATCCGTCACCCTGGGGATCTCTGCCTCGAGAAGATGATTTCTGAGAAGCCCGGACAGCCTGACAGCCGAAAAGACGTCGGCGAGATCCTCAAAACCGAAGCCGTACCTGAGCGCGGAAAGCTCGTCATACGTCAGTTCTCCGTCAAGCGCAGCAGGCGCAAAGGACGCCCTGATCTCCTCAAGGAAATTGCCGGCTTCCAGACGGGCCTCCGAAGCATCATCGTCGCTTAAAGACAGTCCGTGATCAGCCGCAATTCTGCAATACGAAGCAAGCATACGAGCAGCCTGGAGTGCGGTGCCGTCGTCATATCCCTCGCCCCTGTAATATTTGAAATAGTGGTCATACACCGGCGTGCCGTCAGAAAGACTGCTGACAGATTTGCGTTTACCGTCCCGGTTTTCTACTTCTCCGGGTGCGGAAGGCCCGGCACAGCCGTTAATTGAGATAAGTATGAGAAGCGGCAGCAGAACACATAAGGCAGAAGCTGAAAATTTCTTAACCATTGTCCCGATACCACCTCCCCTAAAGTCATTCCTTCAGCACTGTGAGCCTGAAGGTTTTAATCATTTCGGTAATCTCTTCGGCATATTCGCTGTAGACGTCGCCGTCCTCATACATAACGCAAATGAGATAGACCGCAGCGGGTCTTGCAGCGCAATAGACCGTTCCCTTGTATTTATTTTCGCCCGTATTGAGCGTGAAGTCTCTTGCGTAAAGATCGTTGTTCTGATTGCCCACGTTTATTATGTCAACGTCGGAAAAAGCAAAACCCGTAAGGTCTTCGCCCAAAAGTCCCGTTTTCAGCTGCCGGCAGAAATATGAAGTAACGCTGCTGAGCGTAAGCTCCGCAAGACCGGTATCCTTTGAAGCCTTGTAAAAGAAGGATACCTTGATGCCCGTCTCGTCATCCAGATGGGCCAGCTGGTCCTCTGAGGTTTCGACGTGTGACGGCTTGATCTCGGCCACCAGCCCCGTTTCCCTGTTCAGGAGAAAGCCGTTGGGCTCCTTGTTGACGATATAAGTCTCGGGGCAGTCTACTCTGAAAAAGTACCGCGAAGCATTAAAGGTCATATAGCCCGGCTCCGGGTTATTGTCAATGGCATCCTCAAGCTTTTTAAGCAGAGGTACAGAAAATGCAAGAGCCACGGCAAGCACGAATATGATCAAAAATATAACTCTCTTGGCGGAGCCGCGGTTCGTGACCTGCTGCCCGTTTTCGTTTTCGTAATCGTTCACTGTCTCTCTGCTCATATCTGTATAGCGGTTGCGCTTTCCGCACGAATGTTAATATCGGTTGTAAGTAGACCGGATCCCGGCTTCAAATATGCACGGTTCCGGTCCTTCACAAGGACTTTCGACGCGCCTGAAGTCACTTGCCTAAAAGCCTGACATCACTTATTCGACGCGCCTTAAACAGCTTGCCGGTATTCCGGGATTTACTTGTCGATACGCCTGATCTCGTAGCCCTCCGCGTGTATAAAATCAATAAGGTCTCCCAAAACGGCGGAATTGGTGGACGAAATCGCGTGCAGCAGATAGACGCACCCGGGGTGGAGCGTGTCCTTCATCTTCTGAAGCGAAGCCGCGGGATCCGGCTGATTGTCGCGGTCATAGTCCCCGTAGGCAAAAGCCCAGAAAACCGTGTGATAGCCCATATAGCTCGCCAGCGCCAGGTCTCTCGGAGAAGAAGCTCCCTGAGGCGGCCTGTAGAACAGCGTCGTGAAGTCGCTGCCGAGCGTCGCCTTGAGCTTCCTGTAGAGGGAGTTGAGCTCCTCCATAAAATCCGCGTCCGAAAGCGTAGGCATAATATAATGATGCTCCGTATGCGACCCGATAAGGTGCCCCTCGTTAAGCATTCTCTGCATGATCGGCCCGGTGGACTTGTCGTCAACGTAGCCGCCGGTGACAAAGAATATCGCAGGCACGTTTTTGGCCTTGAGCGTGTCAAGAATCTTCTCGGTGTATCCGTTTTCGTAACCGCAGTCAAAGGTCAGATAGGCGACCTTCCGGTCGGTATTCTTGCGGTAAATGCCGCCGTACTGCTTGAGGTAACCAAGCGTCGAGGCATATCTGTCCCAGGGATACGTAACGTTGCCCGAAGCGTCTCTTTTGACAGCGCCGGGGTACCAGTCAAAGCTGCCCTCCGAGCAGTCCTCAAAATGATCTCTGGAAACGCCGTTCAGGAATGAAAAATCAACGCCGGCAGGATCTATGATTCTGGCCGCCACCTCGTCGATACCCGTAGCAGAGGGCGTTGCACCAGAAGGCGTCGACCCAGAGGGAGTGTTTGCAGGAGTCGGCGTCACCACGGGAGCGGTCGTCGGCGTAGGCGTAGATGCGGACGGAGCCTGCGCGGTATCAGCAGCGCCTCCTTCAGTCCCTGTGGGTGTGGGCTCAATTACAGGCTGCGTCGGGCTTGTGCTCTCATTTATAGTTGCTTCCCCCGAAGGCTCAGGCGTCTCGGAGCCCGGCTCAGGTGTGGCCGCAGGTTCGGGAGTGTCAGTCCCCAGCGCCACGTCTCTGGTGGGAAGCGGCTGATCCT
The DNA here is from genome assembly GCA_017848335.1 of Clostridia bacterium. Lineage (GTDB taxonomy): Bacteria > Bacillota > Clostridia > UBA1212 > UBA1212 > UBA1212. The sequence goes on from JAGDAX010000142.1 coordinate 34,630, forward strand.
CCTTGCGGCTCGTTTTTATGAGTGCCGCGATCTCCACGACGATAAAAACTGCCAAAATGATCATGATAACGATCATAAAGGTGGTCTTTTTGTTGCCGCTGAACCGAGTGTTCTTTTTAGTCTTATCTTCTGTAGCCATGAGTTGGACTCCCATCTTAAAATACAAGAATAAACAGTGCGCCTGACGCCTGTTCACTTCTTTTGATTATATCACATTCAACGGCTGAAATTCAACGATTTTTAACAGATCCGGCCATCTGAAAAAGAGCCCTCAGGCGAGCGGCCTCAGGGCATTGCGTACCTATTATTAGCAAAATTCATCGCAGAACACGCAAAGAACGCGCGATGCAATTTAAGGTGACTTTAAGCAGCAAAACGCGGAGCCTGCGAACCGATCCTCTGCGCCTGATATTGCCGGACATTGCCTGATGTTGCCGGACATTGCCTGGTATTGCCTGGTATTGTCACAAATCGTCAGATACCGTAAGCAAAAGGCTTTCTGGCCGAATAATAGAACAGCCTCCGGAAGCCGCAGCTTTTGATCATTTCAAGGCACTCTCCGAAGCTCCCGCCGGTATTCCCGGGCACGTGCGCGTCCGACCCCACGGTAAGGAGCTCGCCCCCCATCGCCTTGTAGGCCCTGAGGATCCCGGGCCCGGGCATGGTGAAGCCGTACGCCGCACAGGACGAAGTGTTGACTTCAAGCGCAATGTTCTTCGCGATAATGAGCTCCAATATCGCCTCAACGCATTCCCTGAAAGCCCCGCGGTCATAATCGATACCGTGCTTGCCGACAATATACCTGTCAATGAGGTCAATATGCGCGCAAACATCCACGTCACAGGTGTTCATTGTCGCGTACAGATCGCGGTAATACGTCTCCACGAACAGGGCGAGCGTCTCAGGCGGCAGCGTTCTGAAATCGAAATCGTAAAGCGAAACGTTTTCGCCTCGATAATAAATCTCGTGGACAGACCCGATGATCACGTCAAACGGCAGCCGCCCCGCAAGCCTTTTGAGGTTATCCGGATTCCTGATGCCGCCACCTGCCTCCATCCCGAAAAGGAGCCTGAGCTTCGGCCTCGCCGCCTCTTCGCGTGAATCGAGGAAATTCCGGTACGAATTCAGAATCGGAAGGGCGTTGTTTTCCTCCGTGCTTTTGTAATTATCGAAATGGTCCGTGAACGCGATCCCCGAAAGGCCGATCCCCGAGGCCATCCTGATAATTTCCCCGGGGACTGCTTTCGAATCATGGGATGCGTTGGTGTGCAGGTGCATGTCGAACATAGTGTTTGATGTTGTGAAATACAATTTATGAGTTATGAATTATGGGATCGGAGAATTTAAGGCTAGAGGCAAAAGGCCGGAGAACACCGGGCGCCGGCCACTCGAATTCCGCGCAGCGCGGCATTCTCCGGCGGCAGAAATCTCCGGCCTCTGGTCTCCGGCCTCTATCCTCTTGCCTCTTGCCTCTTGCCTCCGGCCTCTTGCCTGTCAGTTACTGATTTCTCACTTGATCCTGACCACCCAGCCCTCAGGCCCTTCAATGCGGCCCATCTGGATGCCCGTAAGCGTATCGTATAGTTTCTGCAGCACCGGCCCCATTTTCTCCATTCCGCTTGGGATCTCGATCACGCCGCCGTCGTACGTAATTTTGCCGACCGGCGAAATCACAGCCGCGGTGCCGCAAAGGCCTGCCTCGACGAATTCCTTGACGTCCTCAAAGGGGATCTCGCGTTCCTCGACCTTCATCCCGAGAATATGCTCCGCCACGTAAAGCAGCGACCTTCTGGTGATGGAAGGAAGAATCGTTGACGATTTCGGCGTAACAAGTGCACCGTCCTTCGTCACGAAAATGAAATTCGCGCCGCCGGTCTCTTCCACGTGCGTTCTGGTGGCCGCGTCAAGATACATATTCTCGTTGAAGCCGAGAGCGTGTGCGTGTTCGATCGCAAAAAGGCTCATTGCGTAATTCAGGCCGGCCTTTACGTGTCCGGTGCCTCTGGGCGCCGCGCGGTCAAAGTCGCTGACCATGAGCGATACGGGCCTGGCGCCGCCTTTGAAGTACGGGCCGACGGGCGACACGAAAATCCTGAACTGATAGTTTACAGCCGGTTTTACGCCAAGCACGGGGCTTGTCGCGAACATTACCGGTCTCACGTATAAAGTGGCGCCGGATCCGTAAGGAGGAACGAATTCCTCGTTCGCCGCGACGACAGCCTTCACGGCCTCGACGAATCTGTCCTCGGGAAACACGGGCATACAAAGCCTTTTGGCGCTTTCGGCCATTCTCGAGGCGTTGAGATCGGGTCTGAAGCAGACGATCTCGCCCTTCTCGGTCCTGTAGGCCTTAAGGCCCTCAAAGCACGTCTGGGCGTATTGGAGCACGCCGGCAGACTCGTTTATGACAACGTTGGAATCGGTGGAAAATCTTCCCTCGTCCCATTTTCCGTCAATATAATCGGAAACAAACCTGACGGGTGTTTCTCTGTATTGGAAGCCTATGTTCGGCCAATCCATTTCGGGTGCAGACATAAAAACCATCCTTTCAAAGCTTGCGGAAGCCGTGCGGGCCTCCGTTTTTGAATCGCGACTATTGTATACCTTTCCGGCAAGAGGTGTCAAGAAAAGTTAAGAACTCTACGAATCACTACGCATCATTTCCTGAAGCTGAGCTTCGACTCCTGTCCCTTAAAGAGCCGGACGATATTCGCGTGGTGTCTCACGATCAGCAGCAGACAGAGCAAAACGGACACAATGAGAAAGACCGTCAGCCCCTTTGTATTATCGGGCCAGCCGCCAATGAAAAACACCGCGAAGGGGTAAGCAAGGGCCGCGAAGACCGAGCCCAGCGAGACGTACCTTGAAACGGCTGTCACAACGACGAAAACGGCCAGCGCGATAAGAGCCGGCAGCGGCGCCAAAAAGAGCATCACCGAGAACGAAATAAGCACGCCCTTCCCGCCTTTAAAGCCGAAATACACAGGCCAGTTGTGACCGCAGACGGCGCCGCAGGCGGCGGCCATCATTGAATTGAGCCCCAGGTGGTGATCAGAGAGCGCCCAGTAAATAATAATGCAGGGTATCAGGCAGGCCACGATGCCCTTCATGAAATCTATTATAAGCGTCAGGGCCGCCGCCTTCCTGCCGAAGGTTCTTAGCATATTGGTGGTCCCGGCGTTGCCGCTGCCGAATTCCCTGATATCCTTTTTATAGATGATCTTAGACACGATAACGGCCGCGTTGACGCTTCCCAGAAGGTAGCCGACTAAGGCGAAAACAACGATAATAATAAAATCCGGCATAATCTTGACTGCCAGGCTGCGCCGCGGCTTACCTGACGTTTTCCTCCATTGCTTCTCTGTCATTCTTTTCGCGAAGCTTGAAAACAAGCGGCGTTCCCTCAAATCCGAAATTGCGGCGGATCTGATTCTCGATGTACCGAAGGTATGAAAAATGAAAAAGCTTCACGCTGTTGCAGAATATGCAGAACGTGGGGGGCCTTACGGCCACCTGCGTCATATAGTAAATTTTAAGACGGCGGCCCTTGTCGGAGGGCGGCTGCACCACAGCCACTGCCTCGTTGAGGACGTCGTTTAGCATGCCGGTGGAGATGCGCTTCTGATTCTCGCGGTCGACGTTTACGATGGTCTCAAAAAGGTTCGGAACGCGCTTTCCGGTGAGAGCGGAAATGAACACGATGGGTGCGAACATCATAAAATTAAAGCTGTTGAGCACGCTCTCCCTGTACTTTTCGAAGGTGCCGGTCTCCTTGTCGATAAGGTCCCACTTGTTGACGGCCACCACCAGACCTTTGCCCTTTTCGTAGGCATATCCCGCGATCTTGGTATCCTGCTCCGTAACTCCGTCCACCGCGTCCACGACGATCACGCAGACGTTGGATCTGTCCACCGCGTCAAGAGCACGCATCACACTGTAGCGCTCGATATTCTCGGTCACGCGGCCTCTCTTGCGCATTCCCGCGGTGTCAATGAAGCAAAACCTGCTGCCGCCGACCGTGGCATACGTATCAATGGCGTCGCGCGTGGTGCCGGCGATATCGCTCACGATGACACGGTTCTCCCCGAGAATTTTATTGATGAGCGAGGACTTGCCCGCATTGGGCTTGCCGCATATGCAGACCTTTATGACCTCATCCTCGTCGTCATCCGCCGGGGCCTCCGGAAAATATTCATAAATCTTATCAAGAAGGTCGCCGATGCCCAGGCCGTGGGCCGCCGAGACGCAGAACAGGTCGCCGATGCCGAGATTGTAAAAATCATAGGCCTCCGCCGGCGGTTCGCCGATCGTGTCCACCTTATTGACGCAAAGAATGACGGGCTTGCCGGACTTCTGCAGCATTGACGCGATCTCGCTGTCAGCCGAGGTGATGCCGTCCTTAAAATCGACAATAAAAACAATGACGTCAGCAAGGTTAATGGCGGTCTCCGCCTGGTGCCTCATGGCCTTCGGGATAATTTCCTGCGAATCGGGCTCGATGCCGCCCGTATCGACAAGCGTAAATCCCCTGCCTCGCCATGTCGTGTCCGCGTATATCCTGTCCCTCGTAACGCCGGGAGTGTCCTCGACAATGGAAATTCTCCTGCCGCAAATATAATTAAACAGTGAGGATTTGCCCACGTTGGGCCTGCCCACCATTGCAACCACAGGTTTCATAAAAATCACCTCTTTTGTAATCAGCGCCTGCCGCGATGCAGCCTGCCTTTCGGCAGCCTTACCGAAAGTCCCTGCCTTACCGCCGCTTTCGTGAGAGTCCCCGTTCCTGCCTTAAGGCCGCCTTCCCGAGAAGCAGCTTCTCGCAGAATACCGCCCCGTCATTTTCCACGGCCACCACGGTCTTGTCCAGCGCCTTTTCGATATCGTCGGTGGTGATATCGTCCAGCAGCACGTTTTCGCCGGCCCTCAGCATGCTTTCCGGAATGAAGACCAGCTCGCCCGGAAGCTCCATCCTCTTGAGCGTTCTGATCAGATCCTGCCCGGTAACAAGACCGGACACGGTGACCTCGTGCCCGAAAAAGTCGTTTAAGACAGGCACCACGGCGATATCGAAGGCTTTGTGAGCTGTCTCGCAATAATCCTTCAGTCTCGCGACCTGCGCGCTTATCATCGGATAAGCCATCGTGCCGCAGACCACCGTGCCCCGGATCTTCCGCTTAAAAAACAGCCTGCGCCTGACACGGGCCAGCCTTCTCCTGTCGCCCATAAATTCGTCCACCTGACTCTCAAAGAGCCTGAGCATTCCCACGCCGTCCTCCAGAGCCGGAAAACCGTCGTAGTCCTCATAGTCAGGCACCGTAAGGCCCGCCTTCACGTAGAACTCGTCGGAGGCATACACAAAGGAATTGCCGCGCAGGATCAAAGCCATCCTGCGATAGTCTTCGACCAGCCTTATGGTATCAATTGCTTCCTGCTTTGTAAAGGGGCGAAGCTCCGGCAGTCCCTCACGGTATCTGGTGAGACCCACCGGCACCACCGACAGCGAATTGAACTCCTTCGGATAGTTAAGAAGCGTGTCCAGCGTAAAGCGCAGCTCCTCGCTGTCATTCCAGCCGGGCACCAGCACGATCTGACCGTTAACGGTAATTCCCGCGTCCGTCAATATCTTCAGCTTCTCGGCAATATTCCCGGCGCCTTTGTGACCCAGCATTCTGACTCTGAGCTCAGGGTTCATCGTGTGAATGGAGACGTTGACGGGCGAAATATGATAGCCGGCCAGCCGCTTCAGCTCCTCCACGGAGCAATTGGTCAGCGTCGCGTAATTCCCCGTAAGGAACGAAAGCCTCAGGTCGTCGTCCTTAAAATAGAGCGACTCCCTCATACCCGGCGGCATCTGGTCAATGAAGCAGAAAATGCAGGAATTGGCGCAGTGCCTGTCCTTCGCCAACATTATATTCCGGAACTCAAAGCCCGGATCCTCGTACTCGTCCTTGACGAGACCGAGCTCAAGCCGTTTGCCGTCTCTTATGACCGCGACCTCAGGGTCCCTGTCGCAGATATAGTACCGGTAATCGAAAATATCGACGATCTCATGCCCGTTGATCTCGACAAGAGCGTCACCCGCGACAATCCCCGCCTCAGCAGCAGGGCTTCCGGGCGTCACCGACAATATTACCTTTTCCTCGATCTCCCTGTACACAAAAGGCCCCTTGACACACAATCAGTAAATAAAAAAACTGTCTCAGACGGCTCCGGCTTAGATAATACGGACAGCCGAACAAGGCAGTAATCTTAAAAAAAACAGCTGCAAATTGCAGCCGTTATAGAGGGAATCATTCCTCTGCCATCTTGATAACCTCGCGTCCTTTGTAAAAACCGCAGGAGCCGCAAACAGCATGCGCAAGCTTAAGGTTATGACACTGGGGGCATTTTACCAGAGCGGGCGCCTCCAATTTCCAATTGGCTCTTCTCGAACGACTTCTGGCCTTTGACCATCTTCTCTTAGGGCAAATCATTTTTACACCTCCTGCTTCATATAAGATATTTCGTAAATTCCCGTAATTTATCCGTACGGGAATATCTTCCTCAGTACAGACGGAGAGCATTATAACATTTTAATATTTTCGAGTCAAGCAAAATTTTCAAAAACTCTGCGGAAAACTCAGCTCAGCAGAAATCCGGCTCAGACCGAAACTCTGCCGGAACGCCGAGCCTCGCGGCAAGGTCCTTGTCGAGCCTTATATACGAAGCCCACAGGGCCTGATACCTGAAGCCGGCCTTTTTATTGTCGGAATTTCTCCCGTATTTTCCGTCGCCCGCCACCGGATACCCGAGGTGCGCCATATGCGCTCTGATCTGGTGCGTCCTGCCGGTGCCGAGCCTGATCTCGCACCGGGTAATATTTCTGTCCGCAAAGAACTCCCCTCTCTTGACGTAGGTCTCCACGGGACGTGCCAGCCTGCGCGGGGTATCGTAGATGTATACGATGCTCTTCCGGGCGTCCTTAAAGTGAAACGCTTTGAAGAGAACAAACCGGTCGCCCTTGCCGAACCTCCTGTCCGGATCGCCGATGAGAAAAGCCGTGTAAACCTTGGTTATCCTTTGCTCTTTTTGAGCATCCTCGACAAGCTTCAGCGTCTCTTCATTCCGCGCAAGCATTATAAGGCCGCCGGTATTGCGGTCAAGCCTGTGGCACAGCAATGCGTCTCCGCACACGTTTCTTCTCACGTTATCGATAAGAGAATCGCTGTCGCCGGGGTCCTTCTCGCACACAACGCCCTGCGCCTTTTCGCAAACTATCAGGTTTTCATTCTCGAACAAGACCCTGTACAAGCCGATCCCCGCTTTCCAAAATTCAGCCGTTCCACCTAAAAACCACCGCCCCGAATCAGCGGACGGTGGTCTCATGTTTACTGTTAGATCGATTCAAAGAAGCTCATCAGCCGACGTCGGAAGTCTCCCAGCCTCTCTTGCGGAAATCGCCGATCGTCTCGCTGTACTCTTCGTAGTACTCGTTATAGAGACTGCTTTTTGCCTCGAAGGTCACGATGAAGTATTCAGTACCGTTCATAACGATATTGTAAACACCCTGCCAGTCCTCACCGTCTCTGGTAAACGTGTAAGAAACCGTGGTGAACTGAAGCTTACTGTACTTGGCAGTGAATATCGTGGACTCGCCCTTTTGGAGGAACGTCTCCCTGGGAGCGCCGATGTAATGCTTGTTGTTGAAATAGAAAGGACTGTCGGGATCCTGAAGCCATCCGACAACGTCGTTACGGGACGTGGTCATGGTGATGCCTTCGCCGTTATGGAAATAAACAGCATATTCAACGCCCTCAATGGCCGTAAAGGATTCGGTACCGTCTCCGCCTATGGTCTTAACCGGAATAGGCGAACCCTTCTCGTCAGGCTCGGAAACCAACGGAGCGAGCATAAGAATGAGACCGGTCTCCCTGTCTACGATCCATTTTTCCGCATCACCGCGGATAATGCCCCAGTTGGTTCTGTAACCCTGCTGGAAATAATAGCGCAGGTTCTCTTCCTGATTGGGAAGCTTACCCTCCTCGTCGATCTGTGTTTTGTTCTGTTTGCAAGCAAAAAGAACAACAGCCATAGACAGAACAAGAAGTGATGCGACAGTGATTTTGATTAATTTCTTTATTTGCACAACTAATCCCTCCATAAATTAATCTTATACCGATTTATTAACGAAAACAAAAACGATACAAGAAATCGTATCCGTTCGTGCGCTAATTTTAACAAACAATTTCATTAAAATCAACACTTATTTTCTTCACGCCGCCAATGAGCGAGTTATCTTAAAAATACCTTAAAAGGCGTTTTGAAATCAGGGCGAAGCCGCGTAATCTCGTACGGTTCCGCCGCAGATCCCGGCTGTTTTCCGCCCGTAAAGAGCCGGTAAAGAGCCGGCCTGAAAAGAGCGTTCAGTCCGCCCTGACCGTCAGTCTGCCCTTGCCTTGTGATTGCGCGCAAATTCCGCCCCGGTGTACCTTGACGTGATATAAAACAGCAGGAAGAGAGACACGTAGAACATAAACCGGACGCTGATGATATTCCTGATCCCCGTCACCGACGACTTCAGTATCGAGAGCCAGTTCTGGGCGGTGGCCATTTCGGAGGTGCTCTTGTAGAATTTCAGATTGAAGGTCACCGTACCGTAGCTGTCGTACGATCCGAGATACGCAAACAGCCTTCCGTCGGAAAGCAGCCCGGGATAGTAATAGTAATTACAAGGCACGTGAATAATTGCCGAATCCGACAGCGTCATATCCGCGTAAAGGTAATGACAAGACACCGCATAACTGCCTGAGGCGGCAGTCGGCGCAGTCTTGGAAACGATCAATGCCAGCGGCGTCCTTGCTCCCGTATCTCTTGCTTTTTCGGAAGCGCTTATCGCGACGGGCCTGAAGCTGCTGACTCCGGCCGAGGGCGAAACCTCAAGAGGAGTATTGATGAGACCCAGCCGGCCGCTTTGGGCGTCGATTTCGCTGATGAAAAAAGAGCACCAGGGGTCGTTGGCGTAATCCGAAGCCAGCAATACCTCGCAGTATCCGTTGGCGCGTCCGATGGCCTTAGAGGCAATATCCGCAAGCTCCTGCCCGGTGAATTCCTTCCCGTCGGCAGTCTTTACGGTTTCCCCGAAGGCCTCCGTGTCAAACCTTCTGCCGGTCACGTATACCTTGCCGTCCGCGCCGTCAAAAATATTTTCCACCTTGTATTCGTATTCCTTTTGGGAAACGTTCACCGAGAACCGCTCGCTCCCCGACCGCTCAAACGCGGAAATATACGGACTGCGCGCACCTCCCGCGTCAACGGTTCCGGTCACGAAGAATTTCCCTCCGGCAAAATAAACTCCGCTGATTTCAATATCGTCGGAAAGCGACACGTTGAACAGAGTCTCCCCCGAAAGCGTATTAAACGACAGCACGCCGCCGTTTCTCACCGTCAGCACGCACACCTCGCTGTCCGTCAGGCAGGAATAAGCCTTGATGTTTTCCTCCGGCCCTTCAGAAGCAAATACGCCGCTGCCCGATATTCTGCATTCGCCTGATATCTCATAAACCGCTGCGCCGCCCTTGCTGTCGGCAAGCTCGATCAGCACCCTGCTGCCGTCGGACACTGCCTGCCGGTATTCAAATCCGTACCGGCCCGAGAAGCCGCCTATATTGACGGGCTTACCGTTCCGGTCGTAGGTCTTCACAAAAATAGAGGTATTGCTGAGTATGTCGTCTCCCTCAAGGTAGCTGCCCACCACGAACAGGGAGCCGTCATCCATCGGGAATATATCCCGTATCTGCATGGACGTCATAAAAGCGTCGTCCTTGTCCGGGGAATAATATCCGTCAAGATATTTTATGGTAAAGACATAAAACAAACTGACCGCGAGAATCACGCAAAATATTATTATGAATATTCGCAAAACGGTATTGATTCCGCTATCCATTGACGTACCTCGTTGATCTATGATGGTTGGAAGATTCACTTCAGCTTATCCAGCTTGATGTAATTGCCTTCCTTCGCCTCGACCTCGCGCTTTATGACGACGCGCCTGATCTTGATCCCGTTTGAAAGCGGCAGCTCGTCCTTTGTGAGCAGCGCGTAATTGACCTTCTTGTACACAGGCAGCAGACCGTTTCTCTCGGCGATGCTGCGGCGGATCGACTCAACCATATCAGCGTCACCGAAATGTTTCTCGTCCACCTGGCACACGATGACGATGTCCTCGTAAAGCGGGTTGGCGTCCTTCTTGATGCCGAGAACGGTGAAATTCTTGATGCCGTCGATGTTGAGGAAGGTGTCCTCGAGCTCGTCCGGGTAGACGTTTTCGCCGGATTCATTGACGATGACCTCCTTGAGGCGACCTTCGATGTAAAGAGCGCCGTCCTCCATTCGGCCTATGTCGCCGGTTCTGAACCAGCCTTCCTCGTCAAGCTCGCGCTCGATGTGCTCGCCGCCCTTGACCATTGCGCTGTGGAGGGACCTGCCCCTTATGACCAGCTCGCCGGCGGAGGAATCCTTCTCGTTGAAGGGAACGACCTTGTATTCGATGGACGTCACGGGCACGCCGACGCAGCCGCGCAGACGGTATTTGATCTGGTGGCGCCTTTCCATTGACGAGATGCCGACCTCGGTCATGCCGAAGCCGCAAATCGTGTAATAGCCGATGCCGTTGATGATCCTGAGAGACTCGGGAAGCACGTGGCCGCCGCCGCAGATGATGCACTTGACGTCAGTGCCCGCCAGCTCGTTCAGAACCGCCTTTTTGAAGAGCGCCTTCGAGACCTTGATGCCGAAATCCGTGCCGAGACGCTGCGCGAAAATGCCCAGTCCGATCATGCGCTTAAACATGAACTGCTTGAACCCGGACTGCTTCGAGACCTTGCCGAGAATGCCCTTCGCGATATTGTTCACGAGAAGAGGCACCGCGAGAATGTGCGTGACCTTGTGGTCCCTGCAGGCGGAAAGCAGCACGGAGGGGGCGATCTTGTCGGGCACTATCTGCGAGCTGCCGAAGAAGCTGTACCAGAGATAGTTTGCCAGAAACCCGAAAATGTGATTAAGCGGAAGGAAGCAAAGGTTGCGCTTCGGCTCGTCGTTGCAGATGTATTCGTTCTTGGTGATGATCTCGCGCGCCGTCAGGAACTGGGCGGTCATAGCCTCGCAGTCGTAAACGAAGATCTTGGCGGTGCTGGTGGTGCCCGACGTGCAAAGGGCCACCTCGTCGCCCCAGTCGTAGGAATTGATGCGCTCGGTGTAGGTCTTTGAGGTCCTGTCGGCCTGGGCGGCGATCTCGAGAATGTGTCTCTTGTCGAGCCTCACAACGTCGCCCGCATTGATCGTCCGGATGCCCTCGTACTCCTGGCCGTCGTTGGTGATAATGGCCACCGCGGCGGATTCTTTGATGAAATACTCGGTGAGAGCCTTGTCGTGCCTCGCGTCAATAAGGAACGGCCTGTACCCGGCCATGAGAATGCCCCAGAAGATCTCGAACCATTCGGGGCAGTTGGCCAGCTTGAAGCAGACGAAGCCTTTCGGACAGCCTGCCAGGAATTCCTTGATCCTGTCGGCGCAGTATTCGCTGACAAGCTCCTGGTCGCGGAAGCTGAGCTTGACAATGCTGCCGTCAAGCTTGTATTCGACCGCCGGGCTGTCTTCGTGTGCGGAATACGTCCTGAATATGCTTCTGTATGAAAGCTCCTTCTCGAACTCGTCCAAAAGAGCAAGGCATCTTGTTATCATTTCTAAAAGTCCTCCAATGAATTTTAAGAATCTGTATTTATAAAACGTTTGCGGTTAGTAGGGGGCGGCAAAGTGCCAAGCGCCTTGTGCCTCTGGCCTTTCTTGGCACTATCCCCTGGTATACCCGCCCTCGCTCAGTATCTTCTCGGCCAGCGGCTTCATGACCGCCTCATCCTCCGCGGTCTCGTGGTCGTAGCCCATCAGATGCAAAAAGCCGTGACACAGCAGGAACGCCAGCTCCCTCTTCACGGAATGGCCGTATTCGGCGGCCTGCTCCTTCACCTTCTCGACGGACACAACCAGCTCTCCCAGCATTATTGCGCCTGTCTCGGGGTCAAGGTCATATTCGTCAAAAACACCGTCGCCCTCCCTGAGGTCAAGGAACGGAAACGAAAGCACGTCCGTTGCCCTGTCGACGCCCCGCTCGGAGCTGTTGATCTCGCGGATCATTTCATTGTCGGTAAAATACACGTTGACGCAGGTGCCGGTATCCGCGGCAAACTCCGGGAAACGGGCCTCGGCCTTCGCGAGAATATCGTCAGCCACCTCGCAATACTCCAGAAGAGCGGCGTCAGTCATGAGTTCACCCGGGCGGAGCCCGCAGCTTTCCTTATCGAGGTCGGCGCGCGTCTCGGCGCTGCTGACGGTTGGCGCAAAAAGGTACTCGACTATCATCTGTTATTCCTCTCCTCGTCTTTTTCGTAAGCCTTGATGATCTTCTTCACAAGGTCGTGGCGCACCACGTCCTGCTCTGTGAGATACACGAACGCGATATCGTCGATCCCGTCAAGAATATCCCGCGCCTTAAGCAGGCCTGACCTCTTGCCTCCCGGAAGGTCGATCTGCGTGACGTCGCCGTTTATTACCATTTTCGAGCCGGTTCCGATGCGCGTGAGAAACATTTTGAGCTGCTCTCGGGTGGCGTTCTGGGCCTCATCGAGAATGATAAACGCGTCGTTCAGAGTCCTTCCCCTCATGTAGGCCAGCGGGGCAATCTCAAGCACGCCCTTCTCGAATTTCTTCTGGAAGGAATCCTCGCCCATGATCTCAAACAACGAATCGTAAAGCGGCCGCAAATAGGGATCGATCTTGTCCTGCAGGTCGCCCGGCAGGAATCCCAGACTCTCGCCCGCTTCAACGGCAGGCCTCGTGAGTATAATACGCTTAACTTGATTTTTTCTTAATTGCGAAACTGCCGCCGCCACCGCCAGGAAGGTCTTGCCGGTACCCGCAGGGCCGATTCCGAAGGTGATGGTGTTGGAAAATATCTTGTCCACCAGCTCCTTCTGGCCGCGTGTTTTGGGCTTGATGGGCGTGCCCTTGCTGCTGAGGCAGATGCTGTCCACAAGACCGGCCGAGGAAGTGTTTCCCCTGCCCGTGCTGACCATGTCGCAATAATACGCCGCCAGCTGTCTCGTTACGATCTCGCCGGTGTCAGCGTGGGAGATCACGTTTTTGACGACCGAGAATGCATTGTCGGCGTCGCGCTCATTCTTGGCCTCAATACGGAAATTTCCGTCCCCCACAGTGATGCTGACGTCAAAGGCGTCCTCAATGATGGCGACGTTTTCGTCATTTGCGCCGAATATATTCTTCAGCATATCCGTGCTTAATTCGGCAGGAAACAGTTTTTCTGTCAAGCTTAGATCCTTTCGTGTCAACTAGTGTCAACGCTAAAAATTGTGCAGAAGCAAATTGCAAAAGTCAGATGATCAAGGGGCAGTGCTGCAAACGTCAGGTGTGCAACGTTCAGGTTTGCAAACGTCGACCGTTTCAGCGGCGCCGGTGCGGCCGTCTCCGGCTTAACCGGAACGATGAGCGCCGCGGCACAAACCTTAATTGAAGCCTTGTCAAACAGCTCCTACGCCCCGATAAACGCGAGAATGTCCCTGATGACCTCTTCGCGGGCGGTGTCGTTCAAAATCTCGTGCCGGTTGTTTTCGTACAGCTTCATTGTGACGTCCTTGCCGTTCTTCTTGAGGCTTTCGTAAACCTTCTGAACGCCCTTGCCGTAATCGCCCACCGGGTCGTCGGTGCCGGAAACCAGCAATACAGGCATCGTGTCCGGGAAGTCCTCTAACCAGGCAGCCTTGTTGCACCTGTCGGTGAGCTCCAGCAGATCGCCCATGGCCGAGACCGTGAATTTATAATTGCAGAAGGGGTCGTTATCGTACTTCTCGCGCACGGAGCGGTCCTTTGTGAGCCAGGCGCGGACGTCGTCCTCATCCTTGAATTTCTTGTTGTAAGCACCAAAGGCCATATTATCAAGGAATTTCGAAACGTATTTGTCTCCCTTCGCCTTTTTGGTCAGCTTGACAAGAGCCTTGCCTGCGCCGGTGGCGGGATTCGGGCCGCCTGTGCCCATAACAACGAGCTTCCGCGGCGTGACGTATTTCCCTGCTGAAACCCTCACGATAAACGAGCCCATGCTGTGGCCCATCAGAAAGTACGGGAGGTCGGCTCCCACGATTTCGGCGGCGCTTTTGCGCATTTCTTCAACGTCCCGGGCGAGGTGATCCCAGCCGTTTTCGGGCGCGATGAATCCAAGCTCTCCGGGGCCTGCGGTGTTGCCGTGCCCGAGGTTGTCAAAGCCCGCCACGGCATAGCCGGCGGCGCAAATGCTGCGCATAAATCCGTCATACCTGCCGATATATTCAGTCATACCGTGTACCACGTGGAACAATCCCTTGGGCGACTCGGAGGGCAGATAAAGCCTCCCGAGAAGCGTGTGGATCCCGTCCGACGACGGCGCGGTAATCTCCTTCAGCGTGATATTTTCGTTCATATTTTCCACCTGCTAATGATATTGTCAAATCCTCACGGCATCCTGTCAAAACCGGATCAATTGTGTGAGTTAAGCTTCCGAGAAACCCGAGTGCCGAGAAGCCCAAGTCCCGGGAGGTCCAAGTACCGTCCGCTCGAGGCCCATCATTTCAGGCTCCGTCAGAGCAAGACCTGTCAGTTCAAGGACTTTCAAGTTCAGGGCCTGTCAGCTCAAGGCCTGTCAGCTCACTCCTCTTTGCCCGAAAAGCTCCTGCACGCCCTGACCGCCGCATTGAAGCTTTCCGTGAGATTTATTCTCGCGTCCTCTTCCATGGCAGGCGCAAAGCATTTCCCCGCGGGCAAAATCTCCCTGAGGCTCTCTACCGACTCAAAGAAGCCCGTCGAAAGCCCTGCGATAACGGCAGCGCCAAGCGCCGTTGCCTCGGTGTAACCGGTTCTGATAACCGGTATGCCCGAAATTCCGGCTTGAAAATCAAGAAGGAAATCATTGTTGGCAGCGCCGCCGTCCGCCAGAAGCGACTTGAATTCCACGCCCAGATCCTTCTCCATTGAAACCAGAAGCTCGTTCGTCTGGAAAGCGATGCTCTCCAGCGCGGCTCTCACGATATGGGCGCGTGTGGTATTGGCGGTGATCCCGAAAATCGTTCCCCTCGCCTCCATATCCCAATAAGGCGCGCCAAGGCCCGTAAACGCCGGCACGATATAAACGCCGCCGTTGGAATCCACGCTTTTTGCAAGATTTTCGGTCTCGCGGGCAGTGGCAATGATCTGCAGCGAGTCTCTCAGCCATTTAACGAGAGCGCCGCCCGTGAACACGCTGCCTTCGAGGGCGTATTGCGGGGTCTTTTCGTCAAAGCAAACCGCAAGCGTACCCAGCAGTCCGTGGCGGCTGTGGGGCACGCTGCTCCCGGTGTTCGCCAGCATGAAGCAGCCCGTGCCGTAGGTGATCTTGATGTCGCCGAATTCGGTGCAGAGCTCCCCGAAAAGAGCCGCCTGCTGGTCGCCCGCAATGCCCCTTATCGGGATATTGGAGCCGTTATAGCTGACAAAGCCGAAGTCGCCGCCGCAGGGCAGCACCTTGGGAAGCATAGACTCAGGAATATCCAGAATCTCCAGCATTTTCCGGTCCCAGCAAAGCCTGTTGATGTCAAAGAGCATGGTCCTTGACGCGTTCGTGTAGTCGGTGACGTGATATTTTCCGGCTGTAAACTTGTACACGAGCCACGTGTCGACAGTACCGAAAAGAAGGTCGCCTCGGTCTGCGGCTTCGCGTGCACCCGGAACGTTGTCCAGTATCCACTTGATCTTGGGGCCGCTGAAATATGCGTCGGCCTTAAGCCCCGTAGTCTCGCGAATGTAATCCTCGTGACCGGCGGCCTGAAGCTCGCGGCAGATGCCTGAGGTCCTTCTGCACTGCCACAGGATCGCGTTATATACAGGCTTGCCGGTGTTTTTGTCCCAGACGATTGCGGTCTCGCGCTGGTTTGTGATACCCACCGCGGCAATCTCCTCCGGGAGCGCACCGGCCTTCTCGATAGCATCAATGATGCAGTAAAACATGCTGCTGAAAATCTCGTCAGGGTCTTCCTCGGCATAAGCGGGCTTCGGAAAATACTGGTGTATCTCGTGCTGTGACACAGCCACCACGTTCGCGTTTTTGTCAAAAACTATCGCTCTCACGCTTGTCGTTCCCGCGTCGCAGGCAAGGACGTACTTTTTCATAGAGACTCCTTTAAGTCAGATCCACCGCGTCGATAGACCCGGTTTGTCCTGAATTCGAACGTTCCCGAGAATCAAAGTAATACCGTAGAAAATTCCCGATAAGAGGCAAAAATCACGATGATCCCGGCGGACATATGAAATTGCCGCCCGATTCGCTGCCCCTCGCGAATTATACCACCAAACGGGGCAAAAACAAAATGTTAAATTCAGTTCCGCTGATTGCCGGTCAGTGCCCGGAACAGGATAGTGCTATGCCAGAGACCGGAGGGTAGATACCGGAGGCCAAAGGCCGAAGAACGCTGCGCGGATACAGAGTGCTTAGTGCCGGGCGCCGCTTCGCGGCAGTTACGGGATATGAGTTAAGAGCTATGGGACGCGAGTTACGAATCAGCCAACAGCTGAAAAGGACCCCGCG
>JAGDAX010000143.1 GCA_017848335.1 Clostridia bacterium
GAGGCCGGAGGCTAGAGGCCGGAGGCTAGAGGCCGGAGGCTAGAGGCCGGAGATTTTCGGCGGAGCCTCAAACGGGTACTGCAGGGGAGCTCATGCCTGTTCCCGTCCCCCGTTGGATTTGCGTGCCGTCGGCCTCAAGGCTCCCGTCCGGGAGTTTTCCGGAAAAAATAATACCTGTCGAAAAACGGACCGCGAATGTGTTATAATTGGACGGGATGCGGAGGGACATATTTTCCGCTCTTCCGCGATTTTCATATTCATGCGAGGTGTAAACTGATGAATAAGACCAGAACAAGATTTGCGCCCAGCCCCACCGGCTACATGCACATTGGCAATCTCAGGACGGCGCTCTACGAGTACCTTATCGCCAAATCACAGGGGGGCGATTTTCTACTGCGAATAGAGGATACTGACCAGGAACGCTACGTCGAGGGCGCTCTTGACGTGGTGTTCAACACTCTCAAAGCAACGGGCATCGAATACGACGAGGGCCCCGGCAAGGAAGGCGGCTGCGGGCCGTATATCCAGAGTCAGCGCCGCGATATATACAAAAAGTACGCGCTGGAGCTTGTGGAAAAAGGCGCGGCATATTACTGCTTCTGCACCAGGGAGCGGCTCATGGGCCTCAAGACTGACGACGACGCGCTGGGCACGGGCTTCAATTACGACCGCCACTGCAGGGATCTCCCCGCCGACGAGGTCAAAAGGAATCTTGACGCGGGCCTGCCGTACGTTATCCGGCAGAAGATGCCCCTCTCCGGCACCACCACGTTTACGGACGCGGTCTACGGCGACATTACCGTGGAAAACAAGACGCTGGACGACCAGGTTCTCTTAAAAAGCGACGGCCTGCCCACGTATAACTTCGCGAACGTTGTGGACGACCACCTTATGGGCATCACCCACGTGGTGCGCGGCAACGAATACCTCTCCTCAACGCCCAAGTACAACCTCCTTTACGAGGCCTTCGGCTGGGAGATTCCGGTTTACGTGCACTGCGCTCCGATCATGAAGGACGAGCACCACAAGCTTTCCAAGCGCAACGGCGACGCCTCCTTCTTTGACCTTGTGGACAAAGGCTACCTGCCCGAAGCGATCCTGAACTACATTGCCCTTCTCGGCTGGAGCCCCTCCGTGAACGAAGAATTCTTCACGCTGAAGGAGCTTGAGCAGAATTTTTCCATTTCCGGCATCAGCAGATCTCCCTCGATTTTCGATATCGAGAAGCTATCCTGGATGAACGGCGAATACATCCGCCGCATGGACGACGACGCGTTCGTGAAGCTTGCGGAGCCTTGCATTTCTGCGGTTCTGACCGACAAGGCAACACCCGCGCTCGTACAGAAGCTCGCCCTCCTCATCAAGCCGCGCATCAATATCCTCAGCGAAATTCCCGATAAAATCGGCTTCCTGGCGGAGCTGCCGGACTACTCGACGGAGATCTACGTGCACAAAAAGATGAAAACGGACGAGGCGGTTTCTCTGGAGGCGCTGAAGCTTCTCAGTGATTCCCTCGGTGAGCGGCCGGACTTTGCGCAAGACGGCTTTGTTTCGCAGGAGCTTTACGAGTACCTGTGCGGCCTCGCGGCAGAGCACGGGCTCAAAAACAGCCAGATCCTGTGGCCTCTCCGTACGGCGGTCAGCGGCCTTGCAGCCACGCCCGGCGGCGCTACAGAGCTCGCGGAGATTTTAGGCTACGATGAGACAATGCGCCGGATCGGCGACGGCATCAGGAGGCTGGAGGAAAGCGCGGCTTCCGGTAACTGACGAAAGCAACTGGCCGGCCGTTCCCGGCACGAAGAAACTCATGATATCCGAATGAATCAAGCCTTGAAGAATTTTTGCTTTGAAATAATTCAGCCTCGAAGACATTCAGCTTTCAAATAATTCAGCTTCGAAGATATTCACCCGGAGCCCGGCGCACAGCCGCAGGCCCGGCATTCACCATAATCCCCGGAGGACCATTTTATGAAGACCAATACCATCGCAAAAACAATCGCGGCAGCAGTCACGACGCTTCTCCTGTGCGGCCTTCTTTTCGCCTGCACCGAGGTCAAGCCCGTCGAGCCGCCCGGCACACTTCCGCCCGCCACGCCGGTGGAATACAAAAAGACAGAGATTCCCAACGGCGGCACCATCACCACCGCCGCCAGGTACGCCAATACCGTCAACGGCTACTACAACGTCCCCAATCAGGATAAATACATAGCCGAGAATCTCAACTCCAGGCTCACCTACAACCTCACCGGGGCGGAAACCGGATTCGTCGGACTTCAGTCGCTCACAGACACCGAGGGGCATCCGTATATCGAAAACACGATGGACGTATTCCTGCGCACCGGCAACGGCAGCGTGGTTTACGCATCCTCCCATGCCGCCCGCGCCAACCTTTACGATCAGGGGTATTACTATTACAATCTGCATATTCTGGATCAGATGTTTTCCGACAATGACGGGTACAGGTATCACAAAACCGCTTCACTTCCCCTGACCAACTGCACGGAAGCCAGCGACATCGACCGGCCCGTCTACAACGACGACGGCTCGCTCTATTACAGCGTCAAGAGCACCTACGACCCCTACTCTGCCTTCGGCCTGAAGGATAAGACGTATGCCGTCGGGGACTACTCCGGATTTCTTGTCACGATGAAATGCACAGCCTCCTCGACCGCCCAGCTTTATTATATTGCTGCGGGCAACCCGCATTTTTCCGCAGATGAAAAAATCAGCTTCAGCCTTCATCCGGACGGAGAATTTCATTCGTATTACCTGCCCTTCGACGGAAACGAAAACCTCAAGGGCTACCTCACCGGCGTCAGAATAGACGCAGGCGACGTTACGGGCGAAGTCATTTCCATAAAAGACATTTCGCTTGTCGATATCGATCTGGACTCCTTCCCGCCGGTAAGGATCGACAGGAACTACAACGTGTATTCCGACAAGATAAACGAGTCCGTGAGGCTTGTTGCGGTGGATAACTACAGCGGCGCTCTGGGCTTCGGGACCGTCACGGTCATTCCCAAAAGCACCGTCAGGGCATTCGTGGTAAACGACAGCAGCGGCCCCCACTACTCATTGCAGGACGTAGACTGGGGCAGCGCAGCATACGTCGGATTTGACATCGAAAACGCGGGCATTTTCGGGATCATTCTCGGGTCGGACTTAAAATATTCCGGTTCGCTCACGGTGGAAGAGACCGAAACCGATTATATAGTCACCCGGGAGCTCTCACTGGAGGGCGTGAAGCTCAGGAAGGACGGCGAAATATTCATGGCCAACCGCATATACGTCGACGGCAGGCACGACTTCACGGATTTCCTGCAGCAGGCGTATTACGAGCGTCTCCCTCTGGACGTCGAGATCGCGGACGGCAGCTCCAAAAAGTCGAAATACGCAGGCTACGATGACCTTACCGGCGCTTATATGCTGACGCTGAACGGCATCGGCGACTTTAACCAGGGCTACGAAAATCCCCTTGACGAGCACAAGGTGCGCTTCACCGTCAAGGGCGACAACAACGCCCGTACCATCTACGTGCGCGGCAATATAACCACCGACGGCTGCCTGGAGTGCGGCGTCGTGCTTGACGAGAACAATATGCTCCTGCCCGTCAAGGTCGAGATCTGCAAGAATTTCGCCAAGGACGGAGAAGAGCTCTTCTACACCAAGGACGACAGCATCTCATACGGACTGGGCGTCTTCCCGGTCGTCACGGAGCCCTCCGGGGACACCACCCTCACCTTCGCGGCCCTCTTCGAGCAGTGGGGCAACTACAGGCTGAAGCAGATCTCGTCCATCAGGTTCCATATGGCTTACTACCACTTGTCCCTTGGCGTCACGGAGACCAACTGCATCAATTTGTATTATATGGGCTCAAGGCTTCCGGACCACCGCGGCCTCTCAACCGTTTACTGGACGGACGAGAAGATCGACGTACTGGACGACAAGGGCCAAAGAACCGGCGAAACCAGGATGTACGGCAACCAGCCCCAGCACATGAACGTCGGCAGCCATACGTTCCTCCAGTACACCGACTCGGATGGCAATTTCAATTCCTATATCAACCAGGGGCGCACCGTCATCGCCTCCTCCGGGCCCACCTACGAGGACATCAACCTCACATATATTTCCAGAGACGGTAAGGTCCTCCAGACCTACAGGCACCTTGAGATGCCGCAGACGGACGAGAACCGCGCTTACTACGAGGTCACCTACGAATTCCTGGGCGACGTGACGGTGAACGACGTCTTAAACGACTTCAGCCTTTACAAGGTCGACGCCAAATACGACAAGTTCGGCTACCTTGACGCGAACAACAAAGAGGTCATCACCGACACGTCCATTGACGCCCTGAAGGTATACAAGCTCGGCTCAGACCACCCCTACTTTGATTCGTTCCGCAAGACACTCCGGCATACGGAAGGCTACTACACGGAGGATCACGTCACCTGCAACGTTTCCTTCCTGCTGGATTCCTGCGAGGCCACCTTCGGCGGCAAGAAGTACACCGGCGGATTCGTGGTGGTACAGGGCAACGGCTCCGCGTCCTTCACCTTTGACATCAGCGGCAAATTCACCTTTAAGAAGGGCGACGTCATCAAGCTCTCCTGCATTCTGATGCCCTGGGGCGGCTACCACTCCGAGGATGACTCCAACGTAAGAATGGTCAGGGTGAATACCCTTCTGAACCCCATTAAGGTCACCTCCGACACCTGCACGCCCGGCGACGACAGGCTGCTCCCGACGATCATCTCCGCCGACGGCAAGAGCGCGGAATTTACGTTGTCGGGCGGATACGCCAACGTCAGGGATCTCCCCGGCTACGCCACCTCCAAGTATACGAGCTACAAGGTTTCCTGGGAGCGCGACTACAATGTCACCGTCAGGGTCAGCGGCATCAAGGATCTGGGCGTTCCGAAGATCACCGAGAAGCTCTCCGACGGAACCGAGGTGCCTTACAATATCGCCTCCTCCCTCGGCTATGACGGCTATATGGTAAACTACGAGCCCGACGGCACGTTCTCTTACACATTTGTTGTCACCATGACCGAAGCAGTGCCCAGAACGTTCAGCTTCGGCTTCTGAACAGTCTGTTTTACAATGAAGCGGGGCCGGCGCTTACGGATGGTTTTGTAAGCGCCGGCCCTGCTCTCCGACTATCGGTACCGGATCTCGAAAATGCCTTTCTCAAACCACTTCAATACAGCCGGCGAATATTTCAAAAAGCGGTTCGGACGCAAGGTCTGCAAGCTGCCCCTTGCCCTGGCGGAAACCTGTCCCAACAGGGACGGCACCTGCGGCACCGGCGGGTGTATTTTCTGCTCCGTCGGCGGCAGCGGTGAATTTGCTGCCTCCGTAAAGGGCGGCGTCGCGGAGGCGATCCTTGCCGCGAAGGAGCTTATTTCCGGAAAGCTGAAGCCCGGTGAGAAGCCTCTCTACGTGGCCTATTTCCAAAGCTTTACAAGCACTCACGCGCCTTTTGAGATTCTCGAGAAGTGCTTTACAGAGGCCGTCCTGACGGATGACGTGGCGGCGATCTCCGTTGCCACGAGGCCCGATGCGCTTCCTCCGAACGTTATCGCGCTTCTCGGGCGGCTAAACCTCATAAAGCCTGTGTTCGTGGAGCTTGGCCTCCAGACGTCGGACGACGCCACCGCCGGGTTTATCAACAGGTGCTGCGGAAGCGCTCTTTACAAAGAAAAAGCCCTTGAGCTAAGGGCGCGGGGCATTGAAGTGATTATGCATATGATCGTCGGGCTCCCTTGCGGTTCCCCTGCGGAGGGCAGCTGCGGCGGCGCTGCAGCGATCACTGACGGGTTCCCTGCAGGCGGCCCTTGCGGGTTCCCTGCCGGCGGCGCTTGCGGCGAAACTGACGCGGAAGGCTTTTTCCCTGTGGAGAGCCTGCAGCAGCTTCGCGCCACCTGTGAGTTCATAGCCGCGGCCGGGGCAACAGGAGTCAAAATACAGGTGCTTTCCGTCCTTAAGAATACAGCTCTCGAGAATTATTACGACGCGGGCAAAATCAGGGCTCTGACCCTCGAGGAATACGGCTCGGCGCTGTGTGATATTATCGGGTGGCTCCCTGCCGATGTGGTCATCCACCGCATCACCGGAGACCCGCCGAAGGAGCTTATCCGTGCGCCTCTGTGGACGCAGGACAAAAAGAAGGTCATGAATTATCTGAGCCTCTTGATGGACAGGCGCGGCGTGGCGCAGGGCTCCGGCATACGGACGGAACCGGCGGAACCGGCAGGATTCAGCTGATTAAGCGGCCGCGGCAGCCTTTGACTGTTTTGAGGCGCGGCCGTGCCGGTCAGACCTTATCCCTTCCCGGATTTGCGGCCCGGAGAACAGGACAGACAAGTCCCTTTATGGCAGGCCCGTCAACGGATTTGCGGCCCTCTTGGATCAAGCCGGTCAGGCCTTCTCCCCTATTTTTTTCTTGTATATATCAAATACTGCGTCCACAACGTTCTTGTCAGTGACGCTGACGTAGTCGGCAATATCGTCGCCGTTCACGTCCTCGACCTTCAGCACCACGAATTTGCCCGGACCGTTATTCTCGGAGTAGAGCACCGCATAGTCGGCGCCTTCATATTTGATAAGGTCCAGAAATCCGAACCGGTATTTCTCCCCCTCCGGGCCTGACAGCTCGATGGTCTCGTCGTAAAGATTCAAAGCTTTTTCATTTTCGTTATTGGCGGCAGTCATTTTCGTCCCCTCTTTGGTTGTTTTATTTGCGCGCCCCTGCCGGGGCTTCTGTCACTTGCTTCGCTGCACTTGAATTCTAACATATACCGAAAATATTTCAAGCCCGATAATTCGCGGGGATCCCTTGACGGTCCCGCGATTTCTCCGCGATCGTTCCGCGATGATCCCCGGACAGGCCCGGCAGCCTCCTGCCGCTCCCGACAGCCTCCTGCAGCCTGCGAATAGAATCTTTTGCATAAGACCCGTCGATATGGTACAATTCTCACGTCGAAACGACAGCTTGTGCGCTGCAAGCATCCCTGCAATTTAAAGGCTCGGGATCGTATTCTCGCGACATTGCGGCGTCACTTCAATTTATTTCAAATACATTATGATTTTTGGTGAAAGGGCAATATACTGAATCATGAAAAACAAATCTTCCATCCTGCGTTTTCTCATTTGCGCGATCCTTTTTTGCGCAGTAATCTTCGGTGGTATTCTCTCGGGGCTGCTTGAGGTCAAGATGCCTCAGGGGATCAGTCTCAACCTGGCCAAGGTGCTCAAAATACTGGCGGTCGCGCTGGGAGTCATTGCCGTTGAAGGCCTGCTGACGTTCATTCTCAGGCACGTCAAGACCAGATCCCACAGAGCGGAATCGGTCCTCTCCGTGGCGGTCAGCGTGCTAAGGTATATTGCGGCGGTGGTGATCATTTGCTGGGGGCTTTCGATCATCGGGCTCAACCTGTCGGCCATCGTGATAAGCGTCGGCATTCTCGCGATGATCGTGGGATTCAGCGCGGAAAGCCTTATTGCGGACCTTGTGACCGGCGCTTTCATCGTGTTTGAGGGCAAATACAACGTGGGCGATATTGTCGAGGTGGACGGCTTCAGGGGCCGTGTCACTGAGATCGGCATCAGGACCACTTCCCTGACGGACGACGGCGGCAACGTCCGTATCATCAACAATTCCGCCATGCAGAATATCATGAACAGAAGCGGCAACATTTCCGTGTGCGTCACCGACGTGGCGGTCGGCTACGGCACGGACCTTGAGGCTCTCCGCGAAGAATTCCCCGCGATCCTTGCGCGGCTGCGCGATGAGAATCCGGAGCTTTTCCCGAGCGGTATCAGGTACCTCGGGCTTCAGAATTTCGGCGAATACGGGCTGGTGCTGCGGTTCGCGGCGGACGTCAGGGAGACCGAGATCTATAACGCCATGCGCGCGCTGAACGGCGGGCTGTATTCGGAATTGAAGGCCCGCGGGATCGAATGCGTTTCGACAGTGTGATCTCGCGCGGAATGCGCGGACGGCGCCCGGCACTAAACAAAAAAGGTAACAAAAATTGGCATACAAAGACACTGAACAATTTAACATACCGTAAGAATTCACCGGGCTTCCTGCGGAGGTCAATATTCCTGCGGAGATAAGCGCCCTGCCGGATCCTGACCGCGACGGAATGGATGAGGTCAGGCAACGAGAGGACGTTGACAGAGAGCTCGAATTCATGCATTTCATTGAGGGCACCGATAAGCAGTCCGCCTCGCAAAGCTCCGATGAGAACGAGAACGGGGACGGCAGCCGGAAGGATCCCAACAGGAGGCCGCTCAGGAAGTGGTTTGCTCCGCTTGCAGCGATTACCGCCGCGGGGCTTCTTTTCGCGACTTCCACCGGCTTTGATCCCATTGGCGGGAATATGCTTGCGGCGCCGGCTCCTGCTGTGATCGTGCCCTCCGGAGGCATTACCGGCGCGATAACGCCTGCGCCCGCGGCCTCTGTGACGCCTTCTGCAGGGGAAAGCCCCTCCCCCGTCAATACCGCGTCGGCTTCCTCAGCTGCGCCTTCCGTGACGCCTGCGGAAACCGGGAACGATACCGCGGCACCAACCG
Source organism: Clostridia bacterium (assembly GCA_017848335.1). Taxonomy (GTDB): domain Bacteria; phylum Bacillota; class Clostridia; order UBA1212; family UBA1212; genus UBA1212. The sequence continues at coordinate 8,578 of JAGDAX010000143.1, forward strand.
AAAAGCCGACCGAAGCTCCCACGGAGACTCCTACGGAGGCGCCCACGGAAACGCCTACGCCGACTCCCACACCCACCCCTACACCGACGCCAACGCCGACGCCGACTCCGACGCCCGCACCGATCCCTGCTGACGCGTTTACGGTCATAGGTCAATATGCGCCCAACCCGGCTCTCAACCCGCGCAGCGGAGACAAGCTCAGCGTGATCAGATATGGAGGTGATTCCTTCGCCAGCGAAATCGATCCCGACGATCCTTCAACCTGGCCGGAAAATATGTTCTTAACGTCTTTTGACGGCGAAAGAACCGTTATGATACTCAGAAATTTCAATTTCCCCAATAACACCCTGACGATTTCCAATATGGGCAACGGTTTTACAATCGAAGTGCTTGGCGATTGCCACATTCGCCAGATCTACTCATACGGAAACGATTACGGCGCAAGCATTACGATCAGAGGCTCCGGCACATTGACGGTCGGAGAAAGCTCGCCTTACCAACACGCAATCGTTCTCAGCGGCGGCAACAGCAACACCTGCCTGATGGTCCACAAAGGCGTCACCCTGAACGTCACAGGCACCGAAGCCGCGATAAGGATCGCCAACACCGCCATGCCTGACGCAATAGTCCTCTACGACGGCGTGACCGTCACGGGAGGCACACCGGCAAGCGGCGCTTTCTTTGTGCCTGAGGCGCCGGCAGGGCTTTACCAGCATACGCTTGTGACCGGCGGCACCAACACGGCGCTGCAGGCCACGTTCCGCTGAGGAAGGACTTGATCGGATGGCTTATTATTGCAGCGACTGTCCGCGCAAATGCAGCGCCCTGCGGCCGGACACGGTCAAGGGCGGCGGCTTCTGCGGCTGCGGCGACCTCATTTCGGTTGCCGGCGTTATGGCGCACAAATGGGAGGAGCCCGTCCTTTGCGGAGACACCTTCACGGACAATATATTCTTCTATGGCTGCAATCTGCGGTGCGTTTATTGCCAGAACTACCGGATCAGCTCCCCCGGCCTTTTCCCGGAAAGCAAGCTCAAGGTCTATGACGACAAGGCCTTCGGGGCGCTTCTCGCGGAGCTTGACACCTCCCCCGGCAAGACTATCGGCCTCGTGACCGGGGACCACTTCACGCGCCAGATCGCAAGGGCCATAACGCCTGACGTCAAGGCCGCCATTACGAAGCCCCTGGTATATAACTGCAGCGGCTATCAGAGCACCGAGGCTCTGAGGCTTCTCGAGGGCAGGATCGATATTTTTATGCCCGATTTCAAATATATTGACAGCCGCCTTGCGGCGGAATATTCTCATGCGGCGGATTACCCTGAGGCCGCGAAGGCATTCATCGCAGGCGCTTTTGAGGCTGTCGGCCCCGCGTCGATACGCCCCGACGGAATCATGGAAAAAGGCCTCATCATCCGCCACCTTATTCTGCCCGGCGCTCCGGACAACACCCTCGGCGTGATCGATTTCATCAACAGCAATTTCAGGCCCGGCGAAATCGTCTTCAGCCTTATGAGCCAGTACGTGCCCGTGAATAACACCCCCGCGGCCAATTTCCCGAAGCTTGCCCGAAAAGTCTCCGGGGCCGAGCACAGAAAGGCCGCCGCCTACCTCGCCGCCTGCGACAATATCACCGAGGGCTTTACGCAGGACGTCTCCTCAGCCTCCGGCGATTTCATTCCCGATTTTGAAAATCTGTAAACAAAAGACCGGCTTCCGTTTGAATTCACGCGCCAAAGCATGCAAAACCATGCGGAGCGGGCGAATCCGGCAAAACGGAAACCGGTCTTTTTGTATGTATTTGCGTGCGCTGCCCGGCTTAAGGTTTTATGCTTAAACCGGGCAACGCCTTTTAATTATTTACAGCTTACGCTGCGCAAGCAAATATACCGGATCTGCTCACCCTGCGTAAACGAATTCCCTGTTGAGAATATCGAATGTCACGCCGCCCTTGTGCTCCTCGGCCGTAAAGTCGCCGAAGTACTTCCTGGCGATGGACTCTCTCTGGACCGAGCCCTCGATGCTCTCGATGTTGACGGCGCTGTAGTCGCTGCACTCAAAGCTGATCATGACCTTGACGTTGCCCAGCGGCACCTGATTTGAAAGCACATACTTGATGGGCTTCACGTCACCTGTGAGGGCAAAGCTCTTTGAAAGCCTTTCGTTTACGACCTCGTCCTCGACGATCTCGACCTTGAACGCGGCCTCGCCGCTTCCGCTGTAACTGCCCAGGAAGTTGATCTCGATGACGTCGCCGGTCTGAAGGTCTCCGATGTTAGAGGAGGTGGAGCCTGCTCTCGCGTTGGTGCCGAAGCTCAGATTTTCCACCGTAATGTGGGAGTGGAACGGAACCAGATACACGTCGCCGGTCCAGCTGCCGTCGGCATTGACGGATTTGAGGAGGCCCGTGTTGTTATCGTTGCCGCCGAGCTCCACTATCTGATACTTCCTGTCGCCCGCGCTGACTGCCATTGACGCGGTGGTTCCCTCCGCATAGCCCGGTCTGGGCTCGTTGCGCTTGGCGAGATTGTACAATGCTCTGAGGTCCGCACGCGTGCCGCTGTCGCTTATATTGAGCACGTGAATGAACTTCGAGCCGTGGGTCCAGACGTATTCGAGCTGCTCAGGCGAAACGTCCGAGCCCTCGTCCACGAGAGAATTGTATTCGCCCATGGTGACGTTCTTGAACCCGGCAAGGTACGCCAGGTTGAGGAAGTTGGCGTCGTCCTTAAACCACACACCGTAGCGCGTGGCGCCGAAGTGGCAGCCCAGGGTCATCATCGCGTCAACGGGGGACATTCTGGTGTCAGCCTGTCCGAGAAGGCCGCTAATGGCGTCGCCCTCAGGAATGGAATGCCCGGAAATGATCTCCGACGGGAAGCCCGCGAGAAGAGCCTCTCTGAAGGACTCGGTGAGCCTCTTGTTGACGACCTTGCGGGTAAAGAGGGACCATTGCTCAAAATATTTGCCGCTGAAAAGATCCCAGCTGCCGCGCTGTCCGAGTGCGCCGTTGCGGGGCGCGTCAATATCTTCACGCGAGCTGAAGGAGGTGCCGAACCTGCGGTTGATCTCCTCCACCGAGCCGAATCTCCAGAGCAGATAGCTTCTGAAGCCCTCGATATTCTTGGGGTTGTAATCACCGGCGGTCTCGCCGACGTTGATCTCGATCTCGTGAATAGGCTCAAGACCGGCCAGCATCTCCGGCGTCTCAATGAAGTTCACGTAGAGCTCCTGAAGCACGCCGCGAAGCGGGTAAATGCGCATCTTGTCCATCTCAATAAGTCCCTCCGCATACGTCGCGTTGAGGAACTGGCTGTCCAGCTCGATGTAGTTGGCGGTCTCGTTGGTGTTGGTGTACGCCATGAATTTCTGGAATCCCTGCTCGTCAACAGCCGCCGACAGAGCCTTCGTGCCCGCGACAATGTTGAATCTGTGCGTAAAGCAGGGCTCCCAGACGTTGTATGACCTGGAGAAATTCCTGACCTTGTAAGTGCTGAGCCACTTGGAATACTCGGTCTCGGCAAGGGCGTCCACCTTCTTTTGGGTGGTAAGTCCGTTGATCGCCTTGGACCCCAGGTCTGTCCTGATATGCTGGAACGCGGCGCTCTTCACGTAGTCCGTTTCCGGTATCTTGAGGTTGGTAATTCCGGGAAGGCTGAGGTTCCAGGCCGCGGTATCCCAGTAGAATATATTCTCGTAAACGCCCACGTCAATATCCGTTCCGTAGGCGTCGCCCGCATTGGTGAAGAGCTTGAGGAAAGATCTGTGCGCATTGACGGTGCTCACGTCCACTGTCGCCGCCACGCCGCTTGCGGAAAAAGCGGACCGGAAAAGTCCGTTGACGTCGATCTCCCCGCCGTTCATGATCTGCGTATTCGAGAAGCCGGCTCCGGGCGTGTAATTGCCCATAAAGCCGAGCTTGCCCTTGCTGTCAAAGAACAGTACCGAATCGGTGCCGGCGGAGTTATAGAGCGAAGCGGAAAAAGTCGCGGATGCCCCTGCCGCGCCGAAGCCCAGCGAGCCCTGCGCAAGCGTCTCACCGTTGGCAAGCGAATAGATCGCGTAACGCGCCCAGCCGTCTGCGTCAGTCCCGGTCTCCGCCACCAGGAGTTCCTCTGCGCCGGTGCCCGTGAAGCAGCCGGTCACGATATTGTAAGGCGCGCCGTCCGCAAATTCAGGCACGACCTCCATGTAGAGGACGCCGTATTCGTCATAGACCCTGACGCCCTTGGCCTCCGCAAATCTGCCGTTGAACGCGGCCGTGGCAATAACGCCCCGGTTTCCGCCCTCGTATGGCACGTACGCGCAGGCTACCTTGACGCCGCCCGTCACTCTCTGGGGAAATGCCAGAAACTGGGCTGTCTTGGCGGAATATTTATTGTATACCCTCACAATGGTATGGTTCGAAGCGGACTCGCCCTCGCCTGCCACGATAAGGGGCATATCCTTGGTGTACCCGATGGAATTTCCGTAGCCCTGAAGCCCGTAAAGCTCCGTGGAAAGGCCCAGCTCAAGGTCGGAATCCGTATAGGCTATGAACAGATTGGAGCCGTTTGAAACCGTCTCCGGCAGCATCATCAGCGCATTCTCGAAGTCCTCCACTGGCGCCTTGCGAAGGTTGAGGCTTATCATCTCAAAGGTATAAAAGCTGTCAAAAACGTTGACGCCGCTGCCCTTGTCGAGAAGTACGCAAAGCTTGTTCTCGTAAACAAAAGCCTCCTTGCCAAGCTTCGCGGCCACCGCGTCCAGGTCCTGGCTGCCGCTGCCTGCATCGATGCCCGAGACGGCCTTCAGCAGGTCGCAGTTTACCGTCATTTTGCCCGAGTCATATGTCACAAGAGACTCGTCCTCGCCCATCGATCCTTCGAGGTCGTGATACATGCCGTCGTAGTAGATCATTCTCTTATCCTGCTGGAACGCGATTCCGTTGTACCCGGTCAGCATATCGTCCGACAAGGTCTGCGGCAGGTAGGAGCTGTAATCCACGCGGTCTCCAAAGCCGTAGAATTTCATGCCCGGTTCTCCCTTCTCGTCATTACCTTTCCACAAAAGCATAACAGCGGTAACAATGCCGGCCACCACCAGCAATGCTGCCGCCGCAATAATATAAAAAGCGGGTTTCTTAAAGATGCTGCCCTTGGCCTCAGGACTGCCTGCTGGCGAAGCGTTGGCGATGTTCTCATTGTTCTGATCCGGCATATTTTCCTCCCGAAAATAAAGATTGCGATTGAAAAAGCTTAAACACTGTTGCGGCCGCGCGAAATGCTGCTCCGGACGCTCCGTTATCTCTTTAATTGTACCCCATGGAGGCAATTTTTTCAAACTTTTTTATGCCCGCGTGCCTGAGAAAGTGCACGGTAACGGGAACCGCGTTCCCGGGAAGCCTGAAAAGCGCCGGGTGCCGAGTAACAGGTGCGAAGCTGCGCTTCGCGGGCTCATTTTCTACACACCGGCGGACTTGTAATTTGCGCCGCATAGCTGATAGCTCACGTTCCCGGCTCGCGCGGAACGCGCGCGGCGCACTCAACACTCAGCACTCAGCACTTTTACTCTCTTTCATTTCTGCGAAAAAGTGCTATAATTCCCTCTGCGCAGCGGAAAACATGCTCCGCGCCTTATGCGCACACGTCCGGCGGAGTTCGGCCTCTAAATCCTTCGCCCTATAAAACAAAACCAAGGAGATCATTCAAAATGTTCAGAAAAATCAAATCCCTGGCAGCGGATGCAAAGCTGCTCCTGAGAAGCGTCCCCTCGATCGTCGTCGTCCTGTTCACGATCTCAGTCATCGTAATGAACATACTCGCCAACAAGACCATTTACCGGTCGGGCTGGCTGGCGGTTGACGGCGGCATCATTCTGTCCTGGCTGTCATTCCTGTGCATGGACGTCGTCACCAAGGCATTCGGCCCCAAAGCCGCCACGAAGCTCTCGATTTTCGCGCTCTTCATAAACCTTTTTGTGTGCGTGACTTTTTTCCTCGTCAGCATAATTCCCACCCGCGAAGATTTTTCCGCATTCAATACCGTTATCGGCGGCACCTGGTTCATCCTGCTCTCCAGCTCGGTGGCCTTCATTTCCTCCGCGATCATCAACAACTTTCTCAACTGGGGCATCGGCCGGCTCTTCCGCAGACACCCGGACGGCAAGGCGGCGTATATCGCGCGCTGCTACGTTTCCACGTTCGTCGCCCAGTTCTTCGACAATTTCATTTTTGCGGGGCTGGCATTTATGGTCTTCGCGCCGGTCTATTGGAGCGGCTTCCGCTGGACGTTCATTCAGTGCGTGGCGTGCTCCCTTCTCGGCGCCTTCCTGGAGCTTGTCATGGAGGTCGTTTTCTCGCCCATCGGGTACGTGGTTCTCAAAAAATGGAAGGCCGAGGGCGTCGGCGAAGAATACAGAAGGAGGCACCCCGCATGAACACGAAGCAATCCCTTGAGAACACCGGTTCTTCTCGCGATAATACCGCCCGGCAGCCCGGGAATACGACCCCTTGCAGCGGCAGCACCGCCCGGCAGCCCGGGAATACGACCCTGCTCCCAAAAAGCATCCTCATCACCGGAAGCTCCGGAGGCATCGGCGCAGCGGTTTCCCGGCATTTCCTGGCCCTTGGCTGCGAGGTATACGGCCTTGACCTGCTGCCCCAGACCGTCACTCACCCGTTGTACCGCCATTTCATCTGCGACATCCGCGACGCGGACTCGCTTCCCGACATCGAAAACGTGGACGTGCTGTTCAACAACGCCGGCCTCCAGAATTCGCCCGACGACATCGACAACAACCTTCGCGGCACCGTAAACGTCACCGAGAAGTACGTCGCCTCCCCGAGGCTTAGATCCGTGCTCTTCAACGCCTCCGCCTCTTCGGTTACAGGCCAGGAATACCCCTTGTACGCAGCCTCAAAGGCCGGTGTGGTCGGATACATGAAAAACCTCGCAATAAGGCTCGCGCCCCGCGGCATTACCGTGAACGCCGTCTCCTTCGGCGGCGTCATCACCCCGCTTAACGATCCCGTCATGAACGATCCGGCCAGCTGGGAAAAAATCATGGCCGTAACGCCGCTCAAAAAGTGGACCACCGTCGAGGAGGTGGCGCAATGGGTCGAATTCCTGACGACAGTCAATCAATCCATGTCCGGCCAGAACCTCCTGATAGACAACGGCGAGCACGACCTGAACGGGACGTTCGTGTGGCCCGGGGCGTGAGGCGTGACCGATTTTCGGCGTCGGCCGGTCAACGGTATCAACCGATAAACGGCAGCACCCGATCAATGGTATCAACTGATTAACGGTATCAACTGATTGGCTTGCAGCCGATCAACACCGTCGACTTATCATCAATATCAACTGTTTTGTTTTATAAACTGACGATGCGATTCCC
>JAGDAX010000144.1 GCA_017848335.1 Clostridia bacterium
GCTACAACTGCATTACCACGTACGAGTTCGGCGTACAGATGAACCTCTGCAACTCCGCAGGAATACCTGCAGGCGCGTTCATGGTGAACAGCTGAAGCGGCGCGTGAATCGATCAAGCGCTGCACGCAAGCCTGTCAGTGAAATAACAGAGCGCGGGGCCGCGGCCGTCCGGAGAAATCCATGGCCGCGGCTTTGCTTACGCTCGCCTGCGCTTTTTGATCCCTCCCGTTGGTGCGTTTCAGGGGCGCTTTTTGCGCACTTTTGATGGCGCTTTCGGTGCGCCTTTTTGCAAGATTTTGCTTGCATCAACGCTGGCCCTTGTGGTATAATTCTTGCGGTCTTTAAGACAATACGAGAGATTGTTAAGGCTAAAAGGAGATGTTTTATGAGGGGCTTTTATCCCACAGGTCATACCAGAAGCGGCGAGTGCGATGATTGCCTTTTCCCGTCTTTAGATATTTCCCGGGCCTTCAGTGTTTCTCAGGCTTTCGACGTTTCTCCGTCTTTCAAATCGATCATAGAAGAATTGTTTCCGCAGGGCATTCAAAATGCGGATGGATCGGCGGACGGATTAGTTGTTTTTCCCGGCTTTTGTGACGTTCACGTTCACTTCAGAGAGCCGGGATTTTCTTATAAGGAGACGGTCAGATCGGGGAGCCTTGCTGCGGCCGCGGGCGGGTATACCGCCGTGTTTGCGATGCCGAATCTGAACCCCGTGCCGGACTCGGTGGAAAATATCAAAAGGGAGCTCGAAATTATTGAGCGGGACGCGGTGATCGACGTGCGGCCCTATGCTTCCATTACCGTGGGCGAAATGGGCGGGACCCTCTCGGATTTTGAGGGGCTCAGGGACCTCTGCGTCGCATATTCCGACGACGGCAGGGGCGTCTCGCAGGACGGGCTCATGGAGGAGGCCTTCCTCAGGGCAAAGGCGCTGGGGAAGATCCTCGTGTGTCACTGCGAGGATATGACGCTCGTGAAGGGCGGGTACGTTCACGACGGCGATTACGCGAAGCGCCGCGGGCATGCGGGCATCTGCTCCGAGAGCGAATGGAAGCCCATCGAGCGCGATATCGGGATCCTGCGAAGGACCGGGGGCTCTTATCACGTCTGCCACGTTTCCTGCGGTGAGAGCGTTGAGATCATAAGGCAGGCCAAAAGGGAGGGCCTTGACGTGACCTGCGAGACCGCGCCGCACTACCTTCTGCTGGATGACGGCGACCTCGAGGAGGACGGGCGCTTCAAGATGAACCCGCCTCTCAGGAGCCGCAGGGACAGGCTTGCGCTTATCGAGGGCCTGAAGGACGGTACCGTGGATATGATCGCCACCGACCACGCGCCCCACAGCCGGGAGGAAAAATCCCGGGGCCTCAAGGGGAGCGCCTTTGGGATAGTGGGGCTTGAGACGGCCTTCCCGCTCCTCTATACCTGCCTCGTGAGAGAGAATGTTATCACGCTCGAAAAGCTTATCGAGCTGATGGCGGTCAATCCGCGAAGGCGATTCGGGCTGCCGCTCGAAGGGGCCGGATTCACGGTCTTCGACCTTAATGAAAGGTACAGGATCGATCCGGACCGCTTCCTGTCGATGGGAAGGGCCACGCCTTTTGAGGGCCGCGAGGTGTACGGAAGGTGCCTTGTGACCGCGGTATGCGGGAGCGGCACGGACAAGCGCGGTGACGGATACACGGCCGCGTACAGATACGCAGGGCCGGAAAATGAGAAACGGTCAGGCGGCTGAGCAAACAGGCGGCTAAACAGACAAACAGACGAACTGACAAACAGACAAACAGACGAACAGACGAACTGACAAGCAGACAAACAGACGAACAGACAAACTGATGAGCTTTGCAAAAGCGAAAACGATACAAAAAGCTGACAAATGTCTCGGGAGGCATACTAAAATGGCAAAAAGAACGGATATAAAAAAGGTTTTGATCATCGGGTCCGGGCCGATCGTCATAGGCCAGGCGGCGGAATTCGACTACGCGGGCACGCAGGCCTGTCTGGCGCTCAAGGAGGAGGGTTACGAGGTCATATTGTGCAACTCCAACCCCGCCACCATCATGACGGACACGTCCATCGCCGACAAGGTCTACATGGAGCCGCTGACGCTGGAATACGTGGCCAAGATCCTGAGGTATGAGAGACCGGATGCCATTGTGCCGGGTATTGGCGGGCAGACGGGGCTTAACCTGGCTATGCAGCTGGAGAAAAAAGGCATTCTGAAGGAGTGCGGCGTGAAGCTGCTGGGGACGCCCGGGGACAGCATCGAGCGGGCCGAGGACAGGGAGCTCTTTAAGGAGATGTGCCAGTCCATAGGCGAGCCGGTCATTCCTTCGGAGATCACATACAATATCGAGGAGGCAAAGAAGGCTGCGCTGGACATCGGATATCCCGTGGTGCTGCGGCCTGCGTTCACGCTGGGAGGCACCGGCGGCGGCTTCGCCAACGACGAGAAGGAGCTGGTGGAGATAGCCTCCAACGGCTTCAAGCTTTCGCCCGTGAGCCAGGTGCTGGTGGAAAAGAGCGTCAAGGGCTACAAGGAGATCGAATTCGAGGTCATGCGGGATTCCAACGACCACGCCATCACCATTTGCGGCATGGAAAACGTGGATCCGGTGGGCGTTCACACGGGCGACAGCATCGTGGTGGCTCCTATCCTCTCGCTTAACGAGCACGACCTCAAGATGCTCAACGATTCGGCCATCAAGATCATTAAGGAGCTCAAGATCGAGGGCGGCTGCAACGTGCAGTTCGCGCTGAACCCGAATTCCTCGGAGTATTTCCTTATCGAGGTAAATCCGAGAGTTTCCAGGTCGTCGGCGCTGGCGTCCAAGGCCAGCGGCTACCCCATCGCGAGGGTGACCGCCAAGATAGCCATGGGCATGGCGCTCGAAGAGATCCCCGTGGCGGGAGGTACGGCGGCCATTGAGCCGAGCCTCGACTATATAGTGGCTAAATTCCCCAGGTTCCCCTTCGACAAGTTCGCCTCCGCGCCCAACGTTCTGGGCACGCAGATGAAGGCGACGGGCGAGGTCATGGGCATCGGCTCGAATCTGGAGGAGTGCATTCTGAAATCCGTGAGGTCGCTGGAGACGGGCGTGTGCCATCTGAGGCTCGCGAAGTTCGATTCGTGGTCCGACGAGCGGCTGCTCTCATACATTGCGGAATTCAGGGACGACAACATTTACGCGATATGCGAGCTGCTGCGGCGCGGCATTTCCGTGGAAAAGCTTCACGAGGTCACCATGATCACGGAGCTCTTCCTGGAGAGCTTTAAGAAAATTACCGATATGGAGAAGGTCATTGCGGCGCACAAGGGCGACGCGGAGGTGCTTCGCAGCGCCAAGAAGACGGGCTTCTCGGACAAATACCTGGCAATGCTCTGGGAGTGCGCGGAAACCGATATTTACAGGCTCCGCAAGGAAAAGGGCATCGTGCCTGTGTTCAAGATGGTGGACACGCTGCACACGGGGAAATATATCGCATACCTTTATTCGTCCTACAGCGGCGAAAACGCCTCGAGGCTTTCTGACAAAAAGAAAATAGTCGTGCTGGGCGCGGGCCCCATCAGGATAGGGCAGGGCGTGGAATTCGATTATTCCACGGTGCACGCGGTGCAGACCATACGCCGGGCCGGCTACGAGTCCATTATCATCAACAATAACCCGGAGACGGTCTCCACGGATTACACCACCGCCGACAAGCTGTACTTCGAGCCGCTGACGCCGGAGGACGTGATGGCCATTATCGACTTCGAGGAGCCGGAGGGCGTCATTGCTTCGCTGGGCGGACAGACGGCCATTAACCTGGCGCAGCCGCTGGTGGACAGGGGCGTCAAGATCATCGGTACCGACTGCGAGGCCATCGAGAGGGCCGAAAACCGCGACAGCTTCGAGAAGATATTGCTGGAGCTCGGGATCCCGCAGCCCAAGGGCAGGGCGGTCACCAGGATAGAGGACGGCGTCGCGGCGGCTGAGGAGATAGGCTACCCCGTGCTGGTGCGGCCTTCCTTCGTGCTGGGCGGCAGGGCGATGCAGATAGTCGCCAACGAGGAGCAGCTCAGGCATTACCTCAAGACCGCCGTGGAGATCGACGCGGACAAGCCCGTGCTGGTGGACAAATACATTCTCGGCAAGGAGGTCGAGGTGGACGCCATCTGCGACGGATACGACGTGTTCGTGCCGGGCATCATGGAGCTGGTGGAGCGCACGGGAATACATTCCGGCGACTCGATAAGCGTCTACCCCACCTTCAGCATTTCCGACAGAGTCAAGGGCATCATACTGCAGTACGCCAGAAGGCTGGGCCTCGGCATAGGCATCGTGGGCCTTTACAACATACAGTTCATCGTGGACGAGAAGGACGACGTTTACATCATCGAGGTGAATCCCAGATCCTCGCGTACGGTGCCCTTCCTGTCGAAATCCACGGGCTATTCGCTGGCGGACATTGCCACGGAGGTCATTCTCGGCAAGACGCTCAAGGAGCAGGGCATTTTCGGGATCTACCCGGACGAGAAGAAGCGCCACTACGTGAAGGTGCCTGTGTTCTCTTTCAATAAGATCAAGGGCCTTGACGCGTATCTCTCCCCGGAAATGAAATCCACCGGAGAGGCCATCGGCTACGACGACAAGCTGAACAGGGCGCTCTACAAGGCGCTGCAGGCCGCGGGAATGCGTCTCCAGAACTACGGAACGGTCTTTGTGACCATTGCCGACAAGGACAAGAGCGAGGCGCTGCCGCTGGTCAGGCGCTTCTATAACCTGGGCTTCAACATTCAGGCCACGCCGGGCACGGCAAGGTTCCTCAAGGACAACGGCATCAGGACGCACGTGCTGGGCAAGATCAACGCCGGCAGCAGCGATATCCCGGACGCCATCAGGCAGGGGCACATCGCTTACGTGATAAACACGCGCGACATCGGCTCCTCGTCGGAGGAGAGCGACGGCGTGGAGATCAGGAAACTGGCCACCGAGAACAACGTCTCGATATTCACGTCGCTGGACACCGTGAGGGTGCTGCTGGACGTGCTGGAGGAGACGACGCTGACGATCTCGACGATAGATGCGTGAGCAGGGCGGCGCTGCGGATCCGGTCAGACCTTGCGCGGCGCGTAATGGTAAGGCCGCGCGGTTTGTAAGGCGCGCGCGAGGTTTTGAAAGGCCGGCGGGTTTTTCTAAGGCGCGCGGCGGTTTGGTACCGGCGGCGAGGCGGGACCGGCTGAAGTCTTGTATAGCGCCGCATAATGACCTCCGGAGATATTTATGGAAAACGTTATTTTGACCGTAACCGAAAACAGGCCGATCACTCCGAGCGGCAACGTTTACAGGATGAAGCTTGAGGGCGACGTCTCCGCCGTTTCGAGGCCCGGACAGTTCGTAAATCTTAAGATCGACGGACTTTATCTCAGGCGGCCGATCTCGGTGTGCGACGTTGAGGACGGCCTGCTGGTACTCATCTACAAGGTGGTGGGAAAAGGCACGGAGAAGATGGCCGCGGCAGCGCCCGGCGACTCCTTTGACACGCTTACGGGGCTGGGCAACGGCTATGACCTTGGCCCGGCAGGTGAGAGGCCGTTGCTTTTGGGCGGCGGCGTCGGTGTTCCTCCGCTCATATATCTCGCGAAGGAACTCGCCCGCAGGGGCGCAAAGCCCTCCGCGGTGATCGGCTTTAACACGGCGGCGGAGGTGTTCGGCGAAGAGGAGCTCTCGCGGCATTGCGAGAGCGTTACGGTGACCACCGCCGACGGGACTTACGGCGCGAAGGGCTTTGTGACCGACGCCCTGCCGCAGCAATACACGCACTTTTACTGCTGCGGGCCCATGCCCATGCTGAAGGCGGTATACGGAAGCACCGTGACGGACGGGCAGCTGAGCTTTGAGGAGCGCATGGGCTGCGGCTTCGGCGCCTGCATGGGCTGCACCGTCAGGACGCGGGACGGCTATAAGCGGATATGCAAGGACGGCCCGGTGCTCAGCAAGGGGGAGATATTATGGGACAACTGAGTGTGGATTTGTGCGGTATCCGGCTGGACAACCCCGTGATACCTGCCTCGGGTACCTTCGGCTTCGGCTATGAATTCGCGGACGTATACGATATTAACTGCCTCGGCACCTTCTCCTTCAAGGGAACCACCAAGGAGCCCAGGCTCGGCAATCCCACGCCCCGCATCGCGGAATGTCCCGCAGGCCTCATCAATTCGGTGGGCCTCCAGAACCCCGGCGTCGACAGGGTCATAAGCGAAGAGCTTCCGAAGCTGAGGAAGGTTTTCCGGAAGCCCGTTATGGCCAACATCAGCGGCTTTTCCCTCGAGGAGTACGCCTTCGTGGCGGAGAGGCTTGACGGGGAGGACTGCGTCGGCTGGATCGAGGTAAATATCAGCTGCCCCAACGTTCACGGCGGCGGAATGAGCTTCGGTACGGATCCGAAAAGCGCCGGGCAGGTGGTCTCGGCGGTGAAGGCCGTGACGAAGAAGCCTGTTATCGTGAAGCTCTCACCCAACGTCACCGACGTGACGGAAATCGCGAAGGCCTGCGAAGAGAAGGGCGCGGACGGCATCAGCCTCATCAATACTCTTCTCGGGATGCGCATCGACCTCAAGACGCGAAGACCGGTGGTGGCGAACCTTATGGGCGGCTACTCCGGCCCGGGAATATTCCCGGTGGCTTTGAGGATGGTCTTTCAGACCGCGAAGGCCGTCAAAATACCCGTGGTCGGAATGGGCGGCGTCTCCTCGGCGGAGGACGTTGTCGAGATGATGCTGGCAGGAGCCACTGCCGTCGAGGTGGGCAGCGCCAACCTTGTGGATCCCGCCGCTTCTAAGAAGATCATTGACAGTCTGCCGGAAACAATGCAAAAATACGGAATAACAAATCTCAGCGACATCATCGGAGGTGCCTTGTAATGGGAAAAGACGTAATAATTGCCTGCGATTTCGCCACGGGCAAAGAAACGCTCGACTTCTTGGGCGGGTTTAAGGGCAGGAAGCCCTTCGTCAAGATCGGAATGGAGCTCTTCTACGCGGAGGGCCCTGATATTGTGCGGAAAATAAAAGCCGGGGGCAACAGGATATTCCTGGACCTCAAGCTTCACGATATACCGAATACGGTCAGGAAGGCCATGGCGCGCCTTTCGGGTCTCGGCGTCGACGTCACGAATCTTCACGCGGCGGGACCGTCCAACATGATGAAGGCGGCCCTCGAAGGACTCACGGGCCCGGACGGCAGAAGACCGCTTCTGATCGCGGTGACGCAGCTCACCTCCACGGATCAGGAGACTATGGAAAACGAGCTTCTCATCAGGGAGCCCATGGAAAACGTGGTGATGCACTACGCTCTCAACGCCAGGAATGCCGGCCTTGACGGTGTGGTCTGCTCGCCCCTCGAAGCGGCCGCTGTCCACGGCGTCTGCGGAAGCAGCTTCATTACGGTGACTCCGGGGGTCAGGTTTGCAGACGGCGACAAGGGCGACCAGAAGCGCGTGATGACGCCTTCGCAGGCCGCAGCCGCGGGCTCGGATTACATAGTGATGGGGCGGCCGATCACCGCCGCCGCGGATCCGGTGGAAGCTTACGAAAGGGCGGTCAGGGACTTCGTGGGTGAAGGCTGAGCCGGCGCTTCCCGGGCTCCGGACAGTATGGACGCTGCGCTGAGGAGTGAGAAGCTTCCCGCGCCGGGAATGCGGATACTGCAAGAGCCGCTCAAACGATTGCCGCGCCCGGCCGAGACCGATTGCAACGAAACAGCAGCGAATCGACAGCGAATCAATAACGAAACGGCAGCGAATCGACAGCGAATCAATAACGAAACGACAGCGAAACAACAGCGACACGACAACGAAACATAACGGAGATACGACATGGAACTGAAACGACTCATCGCAAAAGACCTTTTAAAAATCAAAGCCGTGTTTTTCAGGCCGGAGGAGCCCTTCACGTGGGCCAGCGGCATCAAGAGCCCGGTGTACTGTGACAACAGGCTGACCCTGACTGCACCCGACGTCAGAAACGACGTGGAGACGGGCCTTTCCGAGCTGGTCGTGCGAAACTTCCCGGACGCGGAGGTCCTTATGGGAACGTCCACCGCGGGAATAGCGCATGCGGCCATTACCGGACACCTGCTGGGACTTCCGATGGGCTACGTGCGCTCCGGCGCCAAGGACCACGGCAGGGGCAATCAGATCGAAGGGCGGCTGCTTCCCGGGCAGAAGGTGGTCGTGGTGGAGGACCTGATCTCCACAGGCGGCAGCGTTATCGAGGTGGTGAACGTGCTTCGCGGGGCCGGCGCCGAGGTGCTGGGCATCGTGTCAATATTCACCTACGGCATGAAGAAGGGCCTTGAGCGGCTGGAGGCCGCGGGCGTCACCAACTTTTCCCTGACTGACTTTGACACCATCGCAGAGGTGGCGGCGGAGGAGGGCTATATTGCGCCGGGTGACATTGAGAGGCTGATCGCCTTCAGGAACAACCCGTCGGACGAGTCCTGGATCTGCGCCGGTAAGGGAGAAGGCGCCGGTAAAGGAGAAGGCGCCGGTAAGGGAGAAGGTGCCGGAGAATGAGAAGCGTCATAGACATTTTAGACCTGTCCGTAGAGGAGATCGAGGCATTGATCGCCTGCGCGCAGGACATTATCGAGCGGCCCGTCGCCTATGCGGACGCATGCCGCGGCAGGAAGCTTGCCACGCTCTTTTTCGAGCCCTCCACCAGGACGCGGCTGAGCTTTGAGGCGGCCATGTACGAGCTGGGCGGCAACGTGCTTTCTGTGGCAGGCGCGGGGACTTCTTCCGCCGCCAAGGGCGAGAGCGTCGCGGACACCGCCAAGGTCATCTCCTGCTACGCGGACATTATTGCGATGAGGCACCCCAAGGAAGGCGCGGCAATGGTGGCGGCCATGAACTCTTCGATCCCCGTGATAAACGCCGGCGACGGCGGCCACTGCCACCCCACTCAGACGATGGCTGACCTGCTTACGATCTACCGCGAGAAGGGCGGCTTCGACAACCTCACGGTGGGCTTCTGCGGCGACCTGAAATTCGGCCGCACGGTGCATTCGCTCATTAACGCGCTTTCCCGCTACACGGGCATCAACCTTGTCCTCATTTCCCCCGAGGAACTGAAGCTCCCCAGCTACATCAAGCGCGACGTCATCAAAAAGAAGAACATCCCCTACAGGCAGACCACGGACCTTCAGGAGGTCATGCCGGAGCTGGACATCCTCTACATGACAAGGGTTCAGCGCGAGCGCTTCTTCAACGAGGAGGACTACCTGCGCCTCAAGGACAGCTACGTTCTCACGCCCGAGAAGCTCCGCACCGCCAAGCCCGACCTCGCGGTAATGCACCCCCTTCCGAGGGTCAACGAGATCAGCGTGGCCGTGGACAAGGACCCCAGAGCCTGCTACTTCAAGCAGGTGCTTAACGGAAAATACATGCGTATGGCACTCATTCTGATGCTGCTCAAGGAGGCCGGAAGACTATGACAGTTGATTCCATCAAAACAGGCGTGGTAATTGACCACATCACCGCCGGCAAAGGCATGGAGCTTTACGAGCTGCTGGGGCTGGGCGACCTTGACGTGACCGTGGCCATCATGAAGAACGTCTCCAGCAACAAAATGGGACGCAAGGACATCATCAAGATCGACGGCGACATCAGGCTGAACCTCAACGTCATCGGCTACGTGGATCCGGGCGCCACCGTGAATATCATCAAGGACGGCGAGCTTATCGAGAAGAAATCCATCGACATGCCGCTCATCCTCTCGGACGTCATCAAGTGCAGGAACCCGCGGTGCATCACCACCACCGAGCAGGAGCTGCGGCACGTGTTCAAGCTCTCGGACCGGGAGAACCGCGTGTACCGGTGCATCTACTGCGAGACAAAGGGGGATGCTTAGGGGCGTGGAGTGCTGCCGGGAACAGGCCGGAGACCGGAGGCCGGAGATCTTCAGCTGCTGCTGAATGACTTAGATCCGGTCTCCGGCATTTCTCGGCACTCACAGACCGCGCTGCGCTCTCCGGCCTCCGGCCTTTCTTGGTGCTCACAGCCCGCGGAACGCACCGTTTTTCCAATCACAAAATCTCTCAATATCTCTCAAAAATCTCGCAAAATCACTTATTTTCGCGCAGAATCGCATAAAGCTTGACGAAAAAGCAGTTTAATGGTAAACTGAATCCGTGTATTGTTGAATAAACGTGATCACGTTTTATTATTGTGCAATTATTGCGCTTAATTACTGCGCTCAAAATCATATGCAATGCAGGTAAGGAGAGGCTTAATGAAGGACGATACCAAAGAGAAAAAAACTAAAGAGCCGGCCTCCGTGGGTCATAAGATCCTGACGGTGGTTGGGATTGTTCTTTGCATCATACTTATTCCGGTATTGATTGTAAACGTCACCTTGCTGATAAAAGGTTTTGTAAACAAGGACGAGGTTCCGGGATTTTTGGGTTATTCCCCGCTTATTGTTCTTACCGACTCCATGGAGCCGACGATCAAGAGCGGCGACCTTATTGTCGTGAAGGCCATTGACGCGAATGACGTCAAGGAAGGCGACGTTATTTCGTTCTTTGATCCCAAAAGCAGCGGCAGCGCGGTGGTGACCCACAGGGTGCTCATCAAGAGAACCGAGGGCGACGGGCTTCCCGTGTTCTTCAATATCGAGAATGCTCCCGGTATTGTGGAGGAGGACGGAAAGCGTGTGTTCTACACACAGGGCGACGGCAACAACACGCCTGACGGTGTGCCTGTTCCTGCGGAGAAATTTGTGGGCGTCTGGACAGGGACGAGGCTTGCGGGCGTCGGAAGGTTCGCGCTCTGGATGCAGTCCACCACGGGACTTATCGTCTGCATTGCCGTGCCGATCATTTTGCTTGTCGCTTACGACATCATAAGGCGCAGAATGTATGACAAGTCTCAAAAGAAGGACACCGACGATCTGCTCAAGGAGCTCGAGGAGCTCAAAAAGGCGCAGAGTGCGGGTGCCGGGGCGGCTCAGCAGGCTCAGCAGGCATCGCCCGGGAATGTCCAGCCCGGGAATGCAAAGCCCGAAAATACACAGCCTGCGAACACAGCGCCTGTAAATTCAATGCCCGAAAATGTACCGGGCGCGGGCGCTCCGGGCGCGGACGCACCGCAGACCGACAATGCTCCGACGGCTGACTGATAACGCGGCGCCGAAGGAAATGTAAAAGCGCATACGGAACTGCATTCACGCGAGAGCTTCACGCGCAAAACGCTTAACGCCAAAAGCCTTGCGCCAAAACGCTTAACGCCAAAAGCCTTGCGCCAAAACGCTTCATGCGAAAAGCCCCGCGCTGAAAACCATGCGCAAAAACTACGGCAGGAACGTTATGCAAATTGATTGTGGATACTGAATGCTTTAAGCCGGGGGAAAGGTGATAAAGTGAAAAAAAATACGTCCTTTTTTAGAAAGGGAAACGCGGTAGTTGCGGTATTGCTGGTAGTTCTGCTGATCTGCGAGCTTTTGGCCTCTGTTATGCTGGTCACGAGACTTGTCAATTATTCCGAGGCAAAGAAATATAACTACATTTCTCTCACGGAAAACAAGGGAAATACGCGCGTCACGGTCAGCACCAAGGAGACCGCTGCCTTGACGAAGGCGGTGAAGACCTCAAGAACGTCATTGTCGCGCAAACCCGCCGTCTCTGCGGCCGCGGCAGCCGTCAATACTTTGGCGAGCACAAGGACCTCCGAGGACACCGGTGAGTTCATTGTTTACGACGAGAATACCGTCTGGACGGCCATGACGGATATTGAGATATTCAAGCTGACATACGACAACAACGGCGACGCGGTGTTTACGGTCGTCAGCTCCAACGACGAGAAGGTGATCGCTCCCGGAACGGAGAACGATTACGAATTTGCCCTCGAGAATACCAAGAGCAAGGCTCTGGATTACACGCTGGAGGTGGAATCGTTCTTTGTGGGCGAGGACAAGGAAGGCAACCCCATCACTATTCCCGTGGAGTCAAGAATGGTAAATGAATACACCAACACCTGGCTCAGCGGTTCCGCTACGGAATACGTGGACGTTTTGGATCTCAACAACGTCAGGGATTCGGCGGTCATAGGCTCCGGCAAGATAATCCCTTACAAGCTCCAGTGGAGATGGCCTTTTGAGCGCGGCGAGGGCGATGAGCTTATTGCGAATGACGAGTTCGACACGGCGCTCGGAAACCTTGCGCTGGACGAAGACCTTGAGCTGCATATTATCATAAGGACCGTGGCCGAGCTTGACGATGACGACGGCGGCGGAGACAATCCTCCTCCGACGGGCGACAGCTCCGGCATAGTTCTCTGGATAGTAGTTGCCGCAGTCAGCTTCGTATTGCTGGTACTGCTGCTTATAGGCGGCCGTTTCCGCAAAAAGGAAGAAGATAAATGAAAGCCGGCAGAGCGGTTTTTAGAATAGTTTTATTCATTATCATTGGCGTAGTCATTGGATACTCGGTCTATACCGTCAACTCCAAGCGCCTGTTAGGCAACCAGCTTCCGATGCCCTTCGGCATCGGAAGCTCCGTTGTTCTTACGGGGAGCATGGAGCCGGCGCTTTCCGTCAATGATCTTGTTATTGTCAAGGCGCTGCCCCCCGAGGAATACAAAATAGACGACATAGTGGTTTACCAGGATCAGTACAGTCTGGTCATTCACAGAATCGTGGTGATCAACGGCGACCTGGTGGTGACGCAGGGCGACGCCAACGACGTAACCGACGACCCGATCAACCTTTCCCAGATCAAGGGGAAAATGATCGCGCGCGTGCCGTTTGTGGGCATCATAGTCAACGGCATCAAGACGCTTCCGGGCGTGATCCTGATCCTTCTGGTCGCCGGCTTCCTGTTTTATCTGTCTGTCCGCAACGAAAAGGCCGAGAGCAACAAGAAGCTTGACGCGATCAAGGAAGAAATCAGGCGGCTTAAGGAGGAGCAGTCCTCCGCGGCGGCAGCCGGAGAGGGCGCTGCGGGCAGCACTGCCGCAACGGACGGCACGGGGATTGCGGATAACGCCGGAGACGCCGGAATTGCCGGTAACGCAGGCACCGCCGGAGACGCCGGAATTGCCGGTAACGCAGGCACCGCCGGAAACGCCGGAATTGCCGGTATCACAGACACCGCCGGAGACGCCGGAATTGTTGAAAACACGGAAGACAGGGAAGACAATGTTCGTGAAGACTCTTAAAACCGTCGCGATAATGACGCTTGCGCTGCTGCTGGCATTCGCGGCAGTATCCTGTACGGGCGGAAACCACGGCGACAGGACCGGAGACAACCCCGGCGAAACCGGCTCCTCCGCGGAAACCGGAACCTCCGCGCCTTCAGAGGACGCGACTGAGGAACCTGTCGAGGAACCGACCGCCGAGCTGCAGAAGGGCTTCGAGCTCCACTTCATCGACGTCGGCACCGGCGAGGGGATGCTTCTCGTTTGCGACGGAGAGGCGAGGATAATCGACTCCGGCAAC
>JAGDAX010000145.1 GCA_017848335.1 Clostridia bacterium
GCGGCCTGTATGAGGCGCGGCTGGGCGGCAGGCGGGTCGGCAATTTCGTGATGGCGCCGGGCTACACCGATTACCGCAGGCGCGTGCAATACCAGACCTGCGACGTGACGGACCTGCTGTACGCAGGCGAGAATGAGCTGACCGTTCAGCTCGCCGACGGCTGGTACCGCGGCTCCTGCGGCGCGTGGGGACGCAAGAATCAGTACGGGACGGAGACAAAACTGCTTGCTCAGCTTGAGATAACGTATGATGACGGTAAAGTAGAAAAGATCGTCACCGACGAGAGCTGGCAATGGTCGAACGACGGACCGATCCGCTTTGCCGACAACAAGGACGGCGAGATCGTCGAGGCGTTCCGCACTCCGCTGTATAACGGCCACGCGAAGGTGACGAAGCACAGCGTCGTCCCTTCCGCGTCGAACAACGTTCATGTCACCGAACACGAGCGTCTGAGACCGACGCTCATCAAGACGCCCACAGGTAAAACAGTGCTCGATTTCGGTCAGAATATCGCGGGATATATCTCCTTTTCTCTCAATGCAAAAGTCGGACAGAAAATATTTCTGCGCTTCGGCGAGATGCTTGACGAGAACGAAGAGTTCACGCAGAAGAACATCCAGCTTTCAAGAAAAGGGATCACAACTCCCCTCCAGCAGATCGACTACACCTGCGCAGAGGGTACGAATGAATATAAAACCACCTTTGCCGTATTCGGCTTTCAGTATGTGCTGATCGAGACCGACGTGCCGTTTGCGCCGGAGGATTTCACGGCGATCGCGGTATATTCCGACCTTGAACGCACCGGAGATTTTTCCTCATCGAACGAACTGGTAAACCGTCTGTTCGACGCGACGGTCTGGTCAGCCAAGGGCAACCACCTCGACATTCCGACTGACTGCCCGACACGCGAACGCCACGGTTGGACGGGCGACGCGCAGTTGTTTTTTGTGACAGCGTCATATCTCTTCTATTTTGCGACGTTTGCAAGAAAATATCTGAACGACGTTTTCGATTGGCAGAAAAAGAACGGCAGACTGCCGCACATCGCTCCCGACGGCGGCGCTGATTTCTATATGTGGACGATGAACGGCTCGGTCGGCTGGTCCGACGTGGGCGTGCTCATCCCTTGGCGGTGGGCAGAGATCTATCAGGACGATTCTATCCTGAGGGAACACTACGACGGCATGGCGCGCTATGCCAGATTTATGGAGAAGCGCTGCGGAAAGAATATGCCGTTCTTTGCCGAGAGCGTAAAGATTCCAAAAGAAGCGAAGAAGTATTTCGTGAACATCGGTCAGAGCTACGGTGAATGGGCGGAGCCGGTCGACGTGGACGGCGGATTTCGCTGGCAGGATTTCGTAGCGCCTCATCCCGAGGTCTCGACCGCTTACACCGCTTATATCCTCGGGCTTATGGCAAAGATCGCAAAACGCCTCGGTCACGAAGAGGATGCGGCGGAATTCGAATCGTTCAGCGAGGGATGCAAGGCGGCGTACAGAGCGCTCGTCGCGACAAAGAAATATTCGCTCGATACAGACCGCCAGGCGCGTCTTGTACGGCCGCTGTATATGGACCTGCTCGATGAAGAACAGACCGCTTTTGCAAAACGGCGTCTCGTCAAAGCGCTGGAGAATTACAACTGGAGACTGGGCACCGGTTTCCTTTCCACGCCTCTGATCCTCTACGTTCTCGCATCCTACGATATCGAAGCGGCATACAAACTTCTTGAAAACGAGGAGAGACCCGGATGGCTTTCCATGCCGAAGGCGGGAGCAACGACGATCTGGGAAGCATGGGAAGGCCCTGAGGGAGAACAGGGCGGCATCGGCTCTCTCAATCACTACTCCAAGGGCGCCGTCGTCGAATGGCTGTTTTCCGTGATGTGCGGAATCAACGTAACAGGTGAGAACCGCTTTACCATCGCGCCGCGCCCCGGCGGGCACTTCACACACGCAAAAGCCTCCTACAACAGCGTTTTCGGGCTGATCGAAAGTTCATGGGAAAGAAAGGACGGCAAAACCGTCTACACCGTGACCGTTCCCGCAAACTGCGAAGCGGA
Source organism: Clostridia bacterium (assembly GCA_017848335.1). GTDB lineage: Bacteria > Bacillota > Clostridia > UBA1212 > UBA1212 > UBA1212. The sequence goes on from JAGDAX010000145.1 coordinate 2,060, forward strand.
TATCCGCCTGCCCGGCGGCGGAAATGAGACTGTCGGCGCGGGAATGTACGTGTTTACGGAGGAATAAGAGACCGTGCGCGGTACCCAAGTTTTCAGGATATAAAGCGCACGTTTTTATGGATCAGTTTTTTGAAAAGTATTTGTCACATGCCCTTCAGGAATATCTGATCTGAATAAAAGACCTCGCAAAGGGATAAGGATACACTTTGCGTGCCTGTATATTTGATGCAGTTTCTGTGAGACAGTCGTCTTCACGCTAAAACTCATCAATTTAAAGGACTAAAGCAGTATGACCCGAACGAAGATAACGGATTTGTCTATACCACAAATTAAACCAAGCGTTATCTGCCCTGCGCGCATTCTTCCTCCGAGGATCAGGAACAAGCCGAACTAATATGTTTGCTTTCCAAAAAATGAGCTGACCGAATGCCCGACCGTCATAAGGAAGTTTTTTCACCTCACATTCGAGTGGTGAGTAAGTGCGCACTTA
>JAGDAX010000146.1 GCA_017848335.1 Clostridia bacterium
TCTGCAATGACCTCAGCTTCTGCAGTGACCTCCGGGCCTGCGTCTGCTTCGGCATTCGCGGATCCGGCAGCATTTGCTTTCGCTTTTGCCTCGTCAAAAAGCTTCTTGTAGTAGATCATATAAAGAATGAGCGAAACGACCACGGAAACCATACAGACGCAAATCAGTATATTGCCGACGGGCTTTGGAATCCTTGTGAACACCAGTAGCACCATCACAGCCACCTCGAGAATGACGGTGTTGGCCTTGCCGTACCATTTGGCGCTGGAGAACTTGTCGGTCTTCTTTATGAGAAGCGTGCCGCTCCAGACCATGAGTATCTCGCGAATGAGAAAAAGCGCAAGAAGCGCTATGACGAGCGGATACTGGATGATGAGGCAGAGTATGAGGCTGCCCTGGGTGAACTTGTCGGCGACAGGGTCGATGAGCTTGCCGAATTCGGAAACCATATTGAATTTGCGGGCAACCCAGCCGTCCAGAATGTCAGTCAGCGCGGAAATCACCACGAATATGACGGTGAGCCAGACGTTTTTGAGTCCGAGATAGAACCAGAGAATGAATGGAATGAGCATCAGTCTGAAGAAGCTCATCATATTGGGCACGGTAAAAATGTTACTGAAAACCGTTTTTTCCACTTGCTGTCCGCTGTCTGATTTCATTATATGGCCGCCTTTACGGAAATCGATGATTTTTCCACGGAAATGCCCCCAAAGAAAAATCGATTTATTATAATACATTTTCAGGAATTTTTCCACAGAAATCGGAGCGGAAAAAGCGGTGAAAAACGGAGAAAATACCTGTTTTACGAATACTCAGGAGGTGTTTACCGGCGCACGGGCAAGCGAAAAAAAGCGAAATAATTAGAAAAAGTGGGAAAAAGCGAGAAAAACGAAGAAAAACATACATAAACACGTAAAAAGGCCTTAAAAACGCGGTTTGACCGTGAATTACCGAAAATAAGCACTTCAGCTGCGGCATTTTAATTCCCGCGCACCTCCGAACCGTTATAGGCCTCCTCCGAACCGTTATTGGCCTCATACGAACCGTTGTCGCGGTCGGAAGTTTCATTGCCGGGCCCGTTCAAAAACCGGTTCAGAAGCCCATTCAAAAGCCGGTTCAAAAGCCGGTCGAAAGGCTTTCCAGCGGCTTATTTCCTTATTGTAAAAAAAACGGAAGAATGGTACAATTCACTCGAAGAAAATCAAATACGACGAAGGCTTTGACCGCGGTTTTCGGCGGCGGGCCGGGACTGATTTAACGGAGGTAATTCATGAACAATTTTAAAATCGGCGCCATGGCTGACAGCTTCAGACTTCCCATGAAGGAAGCGCTTCTCAAGGTAAAGGAAGTCGGCGCGCAGGGCTTTCAGATGTACACTGTTTCCGGCGAGTATTCCGCGGACAACCTTGACAAAAAAGCCCGCTCTGAGTTCAAAAAGTACGTAAACGACCTGGGGCTCACGATTTCCGCGCTTTGCGGCGATTTCGGCCACGGGTACCACGACAGAGAATACAACAATATCCTGATCGAGAAATCCAAGAAGGTGCTCCAGCTGGCGGCGGACCTTGACACGCACGTTGTCACGACACACATCGGCGTCGTTCCGGAGGACGAGACCTGCGAGCGTTACGCGATAATGCACGAGGGCTGCCTGGCTCTTGCCAAGGCCGCGGACGAGATAGGCGTCAAATTCGCGGTCGAAACAGGCCCCGAGACGTCCGCCGTTCTCAAGAAGTTCCTTGACGGGCTTAATTCCAAGGGCGTCAGCGTAAATCTCGACCCCGCTAACCTGGTGATGGTCACCGGCGACGACCCTGTCAAGGCGGTATACAACCTCAGGGATTATATCGTGCATACCCACGCCAAGGACGGCCGCATGCTCAACAAGAGCGACCCTGAGATCATTTACGGGCTCAAGGCTGCTCCTCCCGAATTTGCCACACCCTTCATCGAGGTTCCGCTGGGCACGGGAGAGGTCAACTTCCCCGAGTACCTCAAGGCTCTCCGCGACATCGGCTACAGCGGTTTTCTCACCATAGAGCGGGAAGTCGGCGAAGACCCCTACGGCGATATCTCGATGGCGGTCAATTTCCTTAAGGATACCATTGCCGGCATTGACTGACAAATGACGGCTGACTGACGGCGGACTTACTGCTGACTGACGACAGTCTGTTACATAAATTCCTGCAGACCGATAGATCTGTCAGCACACTGAATAGGTATACCGTCTTCAAAATACAAGCAAAAACCTGATAGAACTTGAAAGGATTTCTCTACTATGAATAAGCTTAAAATCGGAATCGTCGGCAACGGCGGCATCAGTCAGCTTCACGCGATGAGCTACCAGGCCATCTCTGACAGGGCTGAGATCTATGCGCTTTGCGACATCAATAAAGAACGCGCTCTTGCCATGGCCGCGAGGCTCGGCGTTCCCGCCGAAAGAGTGTTCGACAACGTCTTCGACATGGTGAAGCTTCCCGAGCTGGACGCCGTCGACGTGTGCACCTGGAACAACAGCCACAGCGAATGTACTATTGCTGCGCTTGACGCCGGCAAGCACGTTCTTTGCGAAAAGCCCATGGCGCTGAACGCCACCCAGGCCAAGGCCATGAAGGCCGCCGCCGAAAGGAACGGAAAGCACCTCCAGATCGGCTTCGTGCGAAGGTTCGGCAACGACATCGAGGTGTTGCGTAACCTGGCCGCGGACGACTATTTCGGCGAGATCTACTACGCAAAGGTCAATTACACCCGCAGGAACGGCTGCCCCGGCGGATGGTTCTCCGACAAGTCAAGATCCGGCGGCGGCCCCCTTATCGATCTGGGCGTCCACGTGATCGATTTTTCCCGTTATCTCATGGGGAATCACAAGCCGGTGTCCGTTTACGGAGCATCCTTCGATAAGCTCAAAAACCGCCCCGACGTGCGCAAGACCAGCGGCTATTTCTCCAGCGACGCTGCAAGCTCCGACATTTACGACGTCGAGGACCTGGCATGCGGTCTCATAAGGTTCGACAACGGCTCTGTCATCGCCATTGACGCGGCGTTTTCGCTGAACCAGCGGGGCGACCGGGGCGACATGGAATTCTTCGGCACCAAAGGCGGCGCCAAAATTACCGACAAGGTCGAGCTCTTCTCCCAGCAATCCGGCTATATGACAAACACGGAGCTCTGCTTCCCCACTTCCTTCGATTTCAACGGCTCCTTCATCGCCGAGATCAAGCATTTTGTGGACTGCATCACTGTGCCGGGCACCGTATGCATCAGCCCCGCTGAGGACGGCATCACGCTGATGGAGATCCTTGACGGTCTTTACGAGTCCGCCCGCACCGGCCACGAGGTCATACTCGGCTGACAGCGGCCGAAAGCCTCCTGCAGTGGTCGTTATCCGACCCACAGCCGCCATTTTATCCGCGACAACGTTCCGGTTTGCATATTTCCTTCGGACCGCAAGAATACCAGATGCGCGCCGATATTTGAAACTCGTTGATGCCTGATCCACGCGGATATTTGAAACGCTTTGATGCTTGATCCACGCGGGTATTTGAAACGCACCTTCAATTGATGCGCTCTGAAAATTGTTGCACACTGAAACATTTTTGAAATAAAGCTATGATAAAAACTTCTGTCAACACATACAGCTTCGGGAGAGTTCGAAATCAGCAGGGACAGCCTCTCACAATGCCGGAGATGGCTGCCCTCGCCAGGGAAATCGGCTTTGACGCCATAGAATTTGTGGGCCTCACTCCCACGGAGGAATTCGCGGGCGACCCCATTGGTTTTGCTTTCTATATGAAAAGGCTCTGCAAGGCGCTCGGCCTCGGCATTTCGGCTTATACCGTCGGCGCGGATTTCTTCGCGTCTTCCGTAACGGAGCAGCTGAAGGGCGAGGTCAGAACAGCCGCCGCGTTGGGCGCACCACTTATGCGTCACGACATCGCAGGCGGTTGCCCCGAAGGCAAAACCTATTTCGACTATATCCCGGAATTCGCCGCGAAGGTGAACGAAGTCTCAAATTATGCGGCTCTTCTCGGCGTAATGACCTGCACCGAAAATCACGGCTATTTCTCACAGGATTCCGATCGCGTCATCGCGCTCTGCAAGGCAGTCAACAACCGTAATTTCGGCCTGCTGGTGGATTTCGGCAATTTTATGTGCGCCGATGAAATATCCGTCGAAGCTGTCGCCGCTGCCGCGCCTTACGCGATACACATGCACGCCAAGGACTTCCGCTACGTCTCGAAGGAAGAATCTCCCGGGTGCCCCGCCGGATATTTTAACACCCGTGGCGGAAATCACATTTCAGGCTGCGCCCTCGGCGACGGAGTCGTAAACGTCCGTCAATGCGTCGAGATCATGAAGCGCCGCAATTACAGCGGATATATCACCCTTGAATACGAGGGCCCGTTCGGCGACCCGGTTGACGAGATCAAGAAGGGCTTTGAATTTCTGAAGAGCTGCATTGATTAACGAATTCCCAAAAGTATTCACTATACAAACAGGCATAATCAGCAGAGCAATGCCTTAAAGGCAATAACAATCCAGAATAATGCCGGATTTCCATCTTTTTTTCGTTGGAAATCCGGCTTTTCTATTGCTTTTTTGGAA
>JAGDAX010000147.1 GCA_017848335.1 Clostridia bacterium
CTGGTCTGAGCCTGCGGGCCGTCCGGACCGGAAACGAGGAGAATAGCACCGTCCATCTGAGCAGCACCGGTGATCATGTTCTTAACATAGTCAGCGTGTCCGGGGCAGTCAACGTGAGCATAGTGCCTGGTAGCTGTCTGATACTCAACGTGAGCGGTGTTGATCGTGATACCTCTCTGTCTCTCCTCGGGAGCGGCATCGATCTGGTCATAAGCTTTAACCTCGATACTTGAATCGTTGAGGCTGAGAACCTTTGTGATAGCGGCGGTAAGAGTAGTCTTGCCGTGATCAACGTGACCAATTGTTCCGATATTAACGTGGGGCTTGGTTCTTTCGAACTTTGATTTTGCCATTAGTGAATTCCTCCTTTTCTGGAATGGGTACTATTGGTGCATCTGCTTGATGCACATACATAAAAGAATTATAACAAATTTTTCGTTTCATATCAACCACCTTTTTCGTCTCCGGGCCATGTCCCCACAAAGCCCGCGCCCGCAAAAGGCCGTCAAGAGCGGATGCCTTCCGGCGCTCCGCAATATGAATTGATTCAGCAGGATCCTATCGTCCGCGAAGTTTTTCCGTCGCCCGCGAAGTTTTCCGCTGTCCGCGAAGTTTTTCCGTCGTCCGTGAAGTTTTTCCGTCGCCCGCGAAGCTTTCCGCTACCCGTGAAGCTTTTCCGCTGCCCGAACAAAATTCAGCCCGCCGCAGCGCTTCCCGCGCAGGGAATCTCAGCCGACGATTCGGCGCAGCGGCGCCTCAACGCTTCGACGTGACAATACTCTCCTGTATGCTCTTCGGCACTTCCTCGTAGTGGCTGGGCTCCATCGAGAATGAACCCCTTCCCTGCGTGATAGAGCGAAGATTCGTGGTGTAACCGAACATTTCCGCCAGCGGAACAAAAGCCGTGATCTGCTTGAGCCCGTTGCCAGAGTCGTCGGTGCCCTCGATCTTGGCGCGCTTGGAGCTCAGACTGCCGATAACGTCGCCGAAATACTGCTCCGGAACCGTCACAACAACCTTCATAATAGGCTCCAGCAGCACCGGATCCGCATTGCGCATCGCGTCCTTTATGGCCATCGAACCGGCGATCTTGAACGCCATCTCTGAGGAGTCCACCTCGTGGAACGAACCGTCCACCAGCGTGACCTTCAGGTCCACCACCGGATAACCGGCCAGCACACCGCTCTGCATCGCTTCCTGGATACCCTGGTCGACAGGCGCAATGTACTCCTTGGGAATGACGCCGCCCACGATCTTGTTGACAAACTCGTAGCCGGTGCCGCGCTCCTTGGGCTCGACCTCGATGACGCAGTGTCCGTACTGGCCTTTGCCGCCGGACTGTCTGATGAACTTGCCCTCCTGCTTGACCGCCTTGCGGATGCCCTCCTTGTAGGCCACCTGCGGGTTGCCCACGTTGGCTTCCACCTTAAACTCCCTGAGGAGCCTGTCGACAATAATGTCAAGGTGCAGCTCTCCCATTCCGGAAATGACCGTCTGTCCGGTTTCGACGTCGGTCTTGACGCGGAAGGTGGGATCCTCCTCGGCAAGCTTCTGCAGCGCAATGCTCATCTTCTCCTGGCCGGCCTTCGTCTTAGGCTCAACCGCCACCGAAATAACCGGATCCGGAAATTCCATCGACTCGAGAATTATCGGCGCGCTTTCGTCGCACAGCGTATTTCCCGTCGTGGTATCCTTGAGCCCGATCACCGCGGCAATGTCCCCGGCGTACACCTGATCCACCTCGGTCCTCTGGTTCGAGTGCATCAAGACGATCCTTCCGATGCGCTCCTTCTTGTCCTTGGTCGCGTTCAAAACGTACGACCCGGCCTTGAGTATACCGGAATAAACCCTTATGAAGCACAGCTTGCCCACGAACGGATCCGTAGCGATCTTGAAGGCCAGCGCCGCGAAGGGCTCCTCGTCGGACGGATGCCTCTCGGAAACCTCCCCGTCGGGCAGCTCGCCCTTGATGGCCGGAATGTCCAGCGGCGACGGCATAAAGTCGACGACCGCGTCAAGCAGCTGCTGAACGCCCTTGTTTCTGTAGGACGAACCGCAGGTCACGGGCACGATGTGAAGCGCCAGCGTTCCTTTGCGGATAGCCTTTTTGATATCCGCAACTGTGAGCTCCTCGCCCTCGAGATACTTCATCATGATCTCGTCGTCTTCCTCGGCCACGGTATCGATCATCTCGGCGCGGTACTTCTCGGCCAGCTCCAGCATATCGTCCGGAACAGGCACGATGTCCACCACCTTCCCGTCAAGGTCGCGGTAGATGTGAGCCTCCATCTTGATGAGATCGATAACACCCACGAAGGACTCTTCCTTGCCGATAGGCAGCTGCACAGGCACAGCCTTCGCTCCAAGCCTGGTCTTTATCATGTCCACGACGTGATAAAAATCCGCACCCATAATGTCCATCTTGTTTACGTGGGCAATACGCGGAACTCCGTATCTGTCAGCCTGTCTCCAAACCGTCTCGGACTGTGGCTCAACACCGCCTTTTGCGCAGAAAAGCGTAACCGACCCGTCAAGAACTCTCAGCGACCGCTCCACTTCCACGGTAAAATCCACGTGTCCGGGCGTGTCAATAATGTTTATCCTTGTATCGGTCTCTTTCCCTTCCTCATCGGTGGTCCTCCAATGAACAGTCGTAGCCGCGGAAGCAATCGTGATCCCGCGCTCCTGTTCCTGCGCCATAGAGTCCATAGTAGCCGCGCCGTCATGAACCTCACCCTTCTTGTGGATCTTACCCGTATAGTAAAGGATCCTCTCCGTGGTGGTGGTTTTTCCGGCATCAATGTGGGCCATTATTCCGATATTTCTGGTATTTTCGAGCGAATATTCTCTTCCCATATTATCAGAAACTCCTTAGTGTCATCAAATCTCTTTTGTAACGATTAAAAAGCTCACGGTTTTAGCATAAGCTCATGATCAGTTTACCAACATTGCCGGCGAAAACGCGCTTCTCCGCGATAATGCGATTCCCCGCAATAGCGGATTTGCCCGTGACGGCGCGATGTTCCGCGATCGGGCGATTCCCCGCGACGATGCGATGTTTCGCGAAAACGCGCTTCCCGGCAGCAATGAAATTACCAGCGATAATGCGCGAAAGCTCTGTTTGCTTCGGCCATCTTGTGCATGTCTTCTTTCCTTCTGAAAGACGCCCCGGCATTGTTGGTCGCATCAATAATCTCCGCGGCCAGTCTCTCTGCCATCGTTCTCTCGCTGCGCTTTCTGGAAAAAGATACAAGCCATCTCAAGCCCAGCGCAAGCCTTCTCTCGGGTCTGACCTCCATAGGCACCTGGTACGTGGAACCGCCGACTCTTCTGGCTTTGACCTCAAGCTGCGGCATAACGTTATTCAGGGCGGTGTTGAAGACCTCAAGTGCATCCTTGCCTGTTTTTTCCTTGATAATATCGAATGCTCCGTAGCAGATCTTCTGGGCGGTACCCTTCTTGCCGTCAAGCATGATATTATTGATCAGCTTCGTCACGATCACGTCATTGTAGACAGGATCCGGCAAAACCTCTCTTTTAGCAATATAACCTTTTCTTGGCACTTTGCTTCCCTCCTTTGATTTATTTCCAATCAATTGACATCATCTGGTGTCAACGGTACTCTGCACTTGCCTCGTGCAGTATTGCCTAATTACTTAAGATATATCGCCGCATAATTTCCTTTGAAATCATTAAGACGCAATATATTTAATTTCAGTAATCGGCATTTCAAGCCGGCTCAGCCGACTGACAGCCAAAGTCCCGGATATGGCCTTCGCTGTTTGCCACAATAATTTCACAGGAAATTATCGGCTTCGGTAATCGTTTCACGCGCCAATTCAAACCCTCCGGCAGATTTTCTTCGATCGCCCGAGAATGATCCCGTCAAGGCATCTCTCCCCGCAGCGGCCCGCCTCAACCTCCCCTCAGTCTGAAGGACCGTGGAACGATTACTTCTTGCCCTTTGCTGTCTTCGGAATCTTGGCTCCGTACTTGGACCTGCCCTGCATCCTGTTGGTCACGCCTGCAGTATCAAGTGTGCCTCTCACGATGTGATATCTCACACCCGGAAGGTCTTTAACCCTGCCGCCCCTTATAAGAACGACGCTGTGCTCCTGCAGATTGTGTCCGATTCCGGGAATATAGGCGGTAACTTCCATTCCGTTTGTAAGCCTGACCCTGGCGATCTTTCTGAGCGCGGAGTTAGGTTTCTTCGGCGTGGTCGTTCTGACGTTGGTGCAAACACCCCTCTTCTGCGGGCTGCTTATATCGGTGCTCTTTTTCCTGAGGGAATTGAAGCCCTTCTGCAGCGCGGGAGCTGTGGATTTGTACGCAGTCGTCTCTCTTCCTTTACGAACCAATTGGTTAAATGTCGGCATCTATTGTTTCACCTCCTGCCACTAATGTCATGCCTCCCCGCGGGCTTTGCAGCCGTGCTTTTGCTTTGTGTTCCGCCTTGAAATGTTCCGATGACTCGCTTTTGTCTTCTCTTAGGGAAAACATCCGCACCCACAAGGACAGGCATTTCATGGCGCACAAAGGCAAAGCCGCACAAGGCGACAAGCTGGAGCATTATATTTCATCTGAGTTTTTTTGTCAACTGTTTTTTTCGTTCTCGTGAAGTGAAAACTTAACTTCCACTACAGCGCAAAATTGCTTGAAGCCCCCGCTGAAATATTGTAAAATAAATGTGTGTGCGCATTGACGCACATGCCGAACGGAGGCCCTTATGAAGATTCGCGGCGCAGAGACTGTTTTCGGTGTAAATACCGTCATTCAATCCATTTTCAGCCTGCTGACACCGCCGGCGCTGGGGGCATTGCTTTCGTGGATCCTTTGCGCGAAATTCTCCGTCGGCTCCTGGATCTACGCTCTGTTGATATCTCTCGGTGTTTTGATAGGGCTGATTTCAATGATCAAATTTATCCTTTCCGCGGCAGAAGCCCAAAAGGCCCTCAGGGAAGCGCAGAAGGCTGCCGGGGAAAATGACCGGGAAGAAAACTGACAGGACGGACTCATATGGCGGAAGCTGCTGAAAATAAAAGAAAGTCACCTTATTTGCTGCTGCTCTACCTTGCCGCCGGTGAGGTGGCCATCGTGGCGATTACGGCGCTGGTTTACCTTATTATAGGCAAATTTCACTGGAACGTGCTGACAGGCGGCACGGCGGGTGCGGCTGTGGGCCTGCTCAACCAGTTTCTCCTGATGTTCACCGCAGGAAGAGCCTTCGACAAGGCCAGGGACGATCGCGGAAGCGGCGAAATGTCCGAAGAGGAGATCAAGGAATTTACCAAAAAGAAGGAAAATTCCGTGCGCCTCTCCGTGACTTTTTCATTTATTCTCAGGCTGATCCTGCTGGGCGGGCTGCTGGCTCTGGCATTCCTGCTGCCAAACGCATTCGCGGTGATTCCCGCGGTAATTGCGCTGGTGGCGGTGCAGCTTTTGATCGTCTTTATCGGGCTTTTCGGGAAAAAGCAGGGCGTTTAGCCGCCGAAGGCCGCACGGCGCACTGTCGGAATTGACGCGCAGCCGGAAAATTGCAGCGCACAAACGGAATTGACGCGCAACCGGGAAGTTGCAGCGCACAAACGGAATTGACGCGCAGCCGGAAAACTGCAGCGCACAAACGGAATTGACGCGCGCGTAGAGAATTGACGCGCAGCCGAAATTGACAAAACGAAAGGAAGTGAGATTTATGGGCGATTTGGACGTCGGCAACGGCGCAAAGGTGTATTTCAGACTGACCCTCTTTGACGGCGCTGTAGCCATCGACATTACCCAGACCACGATCTCACTTTTCGTCGTCTCCATACTCATTATCGTTATCGGGGCGATCCTCGGTCACGGCATCACCCGGCGGCCCGGCCGCAAGCAGGCTCTTGCCGAGAAGCTCGTGCTGACCATCTATGATCTGGTGGAATCCACCATGGGGAAGCACAACCTGAAGTACGCACCGTTCGTGGGCGCCGTGTTCCTCTCCTCGATGTTCGGAAGCCTTATCGGGCTCACCAAAATTTTCCGCTCCACCACCGCAGACCTCATGGTCGTCCTGGGCTGGGCGCTGGTCACCACGGGCCTCTGCTGGTACGAAGGCATCCGCAACAAGGGTTTCTTCGGCTGGCTCAAGGGCTTCGGCGAACCCATCGTTTTCATCGCGCCCATCAATATCATCAGCGAGGTGGCGCAGCCCGTCTCAATGGCCTTCCGTCACTTCGGCAACATTGCCGGCGGCGGCGTTCTTATGACCATCGTTTACGCGGCGTTGGGCGGCGTTTCCACACTTGTCTTCAGGGGTCTTCCCGCGGCGGTCGCCTCCGTGATGCCCCCGGTGTTCCAGATAGGTATCCCGGCGATTTTGTCGCTGTATTTCGACCTGTTCTCGGGCCTGATTCAGGCGTTTGTATTCTCGCTCCTGACAATGGTCTACATCGCGTCCGCCAATCCGCCCCCGAAGCCCAAGCTTACCCGCGCGGAGATCAAGGCCGCCAAGCTGGAGCTCAAGGCGAAAAAAGCCGCCAGGAAGGCCGCCCGCAAGGAAAAAACCGCCCTCAAAAAGCAGCAGAAAAAGCTTCTCAAAGGAAGCCAGTCACATACACAGTACACATAAAACATTATTTCGGAGGTAAAAATTATGGATATGCCTACAGCAATGTTTCTCGCAGTAAGAGCTTTCAGCGCGGCGCTGGTCATGGGAATCGGCTCGATTGCCCCGGCTCTCGGCGAAGGTAATGCCGTCAGCAAAGCATTGGAAGGAATGGCCCGTCAGCCCGAGGCGGCGGACGACCTTCGTACCAGCATGATCCTGGGATGCGCCATCACGGAGAGTACGGGTATTTACTCTCTGATCATCGCGCTCCTGCTGCTGTTCGTTTTCAGAGGCTGAGGAACGCGCCGCGCTTGGACGCCGCGCAGCGCTCCCGGCACTTGTTGAGCGGGCGGCACCCGGCCTGGTTCGGGGAACGGCTGCCTGTCGAAAAGATCGCTGCGTCTGCGTATGGTCTCAGGTGCGGCTGCCGCGATTGCGGGCGCTGCCGGGGTTTACGTGCTGCCCGCAGAGTCACTTGGCGCTCAATGTGCGCGCAACGCTCTCCGGCCTCCGGCCTCTGGCCTTGCAGTTGCCTTTTCCTGGCACTTGGCAATCGGCACTAATCAACAAAACTCACCCCTCACCCGCGGCGGTAAGTGGAGAATCGGAAGGAAATTATAATGGGATTTGAGGTATTCACGGATAAATTCGAAAGCTTTATAGGCACTAATTTCTGGACCATGATCATCGCATGGATCAACCTTCTTATTGTGTTCCTTATTCTCCGGAAGCTTCTTTTCAAGCCGGTCAAGAACATGATAGACAGCCGGCAGAAGGAGATCGACGACCTTTACGCGGACGCACAGCAGTCCAGGGACGACGCGGCGGCCATGAAGGCGGATTACGAAAGCAAGCTGGAAAATGCCACCGAGAAGAGCGAGGAGATCCTCAAGGCGAGCCTCAGGAAGGCGCAACTCAAGGAAGAGGAAATTCTCAAGGAGGCCGAGGAAAAGGCTGCACGCACTCTTGCGAGAGCGGAGGAGCAGATCGAAATGGAGAAGAAGCAGGCGATTTCCGACATCAAGAACGAGGTTTCCGACATGGCGGTGGAAATTGCAGCGGCGGTGCTTTCGCGCGACATCGACAAGGACGAGCACGCGCAGCTTATTGACGATTTTATCGAGAATTTCGGAGAGAACAATGATTGACCCCCGCGAATACGGCGAGGCCCTTTTGATGCTTGCCGGGGAGACCGGGAGCACGGAGGAGATTCTCGGCCAGCTGGATGTCATTTCCGGCGCACTGACGGAAGACCCCGAATACGTACGGCTTCTTGACACGCCCTCTCTGCCTGCGGACAGGCGGCTTGCGCTTCTGGAGGAGGCATTCTCGGGCTTTGACCGGAACCTGCTGAATCTTATGAAGATTTTGTGCGAAAAGAGGTCCTTTTACAAGCTGCCGGCTATCGCGAAAAGCTATTCCGACCTGTACGACGAGAAGGCCGGGATCGAGCGTGTGACCGCGGTGTCCGCCGTAGCGCTTTCGGATGAGCAGCTTTCGCGCCTTGCCGGGAAGCTTGCAGCGGAGACGGGCAAAAAAATCGTCATCAGGAACGTTGTGGACCCGAAGGTTCTGGGCGGCATGCGGCTTGAGTACCGCGGCATCCAGAAGGACGGCACGCTGCTTTCCGGGCTTTCACGCATCGAGAAGGCGCTGAAGTCCGCAAAGCTTCCCTGAGAGCCCGGGCCTAATGGCGCTTAGATCCGCAAAGCTTCCCCGGGAATCCGGCGGAAGAGCGATCCCCGAACACGCAAACAACGCGGCTAAGCCGCAACGACGCGGCGCGCCTGCATAAAGGCGGCAAATTTTAACGAAGTGATGAATTAAACGAAGTGGTGAAAAGATGCAATCACGAACAGACGACATCAGCAAGATAATCAAAGAGCAGATCAGGAATTATTCCCGCGAGATCGAGCAGGCCGAAATCGGCTACGTGGTCACCGTGGGCGACGGCATTTCCGGTGTTTACGGGCTTGACAACTGCAAGTCCAACGAGCTGCTGGAATTCGCCAACGGCACCGTAGGAATGGCTCTCAACCTGGAGGAAAATCTCGTGAGCGCCGTGCTTCTCGGCAGCGACGTGGGCATCAGCGAGGGCAGTGTGGTAAAGCGCACCGGCCGCGTTGTTTCGGTTCCGGTAGGCGAGGCCATGATCGGCCGCGTCGTGGACGCCCTGGGAAGGCCTCTTGACGGCAAGGGCCCCATCGACAGCGCGGAAACACGCCCCATCGAGCGGAAGGCCTTCGGTATTATCGAGCGCAAATCCGTTTCGGTGCCTCTCCAGACCGGCATCAAGGCCATCGACTCAATGATCCCCATCGGCCGCGGCCAGAGGGAGCTCATTATCGGGGACAGGCAGACCGGCAAGACCGTCATTGCCACGGACACGATAATCAACCAGAAGGGCCAGAACGTGATCTGCATTTACGTGGCCATCGGCCAGAAGCAGTCCACCGTGACCGGCGTCGTCGACACGCTCTACAAGAACGGAGCCATGGACTATACCGTGGTGGTGGCGGCCTCTGCCTCCGAGACAGCGCCGCTCCAGTACATTGCGCCCTATTCCGGCTGCACCATCGGCGAGTACTTCATGGACCGGGGCAAGGACGTCCTCATCATTTACGACGACCTTTCGAAGCACGCGGTGGCTTACAGGGCCCTTTCGCTGCTCATTCGCAGGCCTCCCGGACGTGAAGCCTATCCGGGCGACGTTTTTTACCTGCACTCCAGGCTTCTTGAGCGCGCGGCAAGGCTTGCCCCCGAATACGGCGGCGGTTCGCTTACCGCTCTCCCGATAATTGAAACCCAGGCGGGCGACGTTTCGGCGTACATCCCCACCAACGTCATCTCCATCACCGACGGCCAGATCTTCCTTGAGACCGAGCTTTTCCACGAAGGCATCCGCCCCGCCGTGAACCCGGGCATCTCAGTGTCCCGCGTCGGCGGCAACGCACAGACCAAGGCCATGAAGAAGGTCTCCGGCACCCTGAAGCTGCTCTATTCGCAGTACCGCGAATTGGCGGGCTTCGCCCAGTTCGGCTCCGACCTGGACGACGACACCAAGGCAAGGCTCGAGCAGGGCCGACGCATCGTTGAAGTCCTGAAGCAGAGCCGCAACGCCCCCGTCGCCATAGAGCTCCAGGTGGCCATCATTTACGCGGTGGTCAACAACCTGCTGAAGGATATTCCCGTGGCGGACGTCAGGCGCTTCGAGGGCGACCTTTTTGAGTACCTCAAGGCGGCGCACGACGACCTTCTCGCGACGATACGCACCACCGGGCAGCTTTCCGACGACAGCGCCCGGGAGCTCACAGGCGCGATCGAGACGATGAAGGCGAAGTTTTTGAACCCTGCCTGATCTGCGGAGCCTGTATTCCGGCGCTTGACACTCAAACATCTGTATTCCTGCGCTTGGGGAACGTAGCCTGTATTCCGGCGCATGACACACGCGCCCTGCGTCGCACCAATAAGGCCCGCGAAGGCCCGCGGCCGGAAGGGCCGACATAAAGACTAACCGTCATAAATCAAGCCCTGAAAGGCTAACTATTAAAAGACAAGCTCTGAAAGGAGGAAAGCATATGGCCACCGCGTCAATGAACGACATCAAGGCCCGCATGAAGAGCGTCAAAAGCACCATGCAGATAACCAAGGCAATGGAGCTTGTCGCGACGTCCAAGCTGCGCAAAGCCAAAGAAAAAGCCGAAGGCACCAGGCCCTACAATGCCGCCCTCCGGGAAGCCATCACGGCTATTCGTCAATATTCCTCCGTCGCGGATTCGGTATTCGCGGAAGCCCGGCCCGAGCCGCTCACGCTTTACGTCGTGGTGGCCGGAGACAGGGGCCTCGCCGGCGGATTCAACAACAACGTCTTCAGGCTGGAGCAGAGGCTGAGCGCCGGCGGCCGCAGCATTTACCTTCCTGTAGGCAAAAAAGCTATCGAGTATTACGAGCACCGCGGCGCAGAAATATTGACGGACAAATACAAGAATCTGCAAAATCTGGGCGTGAGCAGCGCCCTCGAGATCGGAAAAACCGTGTCGGAGCTTTTTCTGGAAGGAAAGGTGGACAGGGTTGAAATCGTTTACACGGACTTCGTGTCAATGCTCTCGCAGGTGCCCGAATCGCGGACGCTTCTGCCGCTTTCTCCTATCGACAGAGCCGCGGAGGATGCTGAGGACGGCGCGGTGTCAGGGGGCGATCCGGCGGGCAGCACGCTTGCAGGCAATAAAAATGCGGAAGGCAAAACCGCAGGCGGCACGACGGAAGACGACAGGAATCCGGACGACAGAAATCCCCACGACAGAAATCCGCACGACAGGAAGGACGGAGATCCCATTTACGAAGGCGACCCGGTTGAGATGCTGCGGCATATTGTGCCGGATTACCTTGGCGGGTCTATATACGTGGCTTTTTGCGAATCCTTCGCCTCCGAATGCGGCGCAAGGCGCACGGCCATGAATTCCGCCAACAAGAACGCGCAGGAGATGATCGACGACCTGACGCTCCGCTATAACAGGGCGCGCCAGGCGGTCATTACGCAGGAGATTACTGAGATCGTTTCCGGCGCCGAGGCGTTGTAAGGCAGCCTTCCGCTTCACGCGATGCGCTGCGCGGCGGCCGGATCAAAGCCCGCGCGGAACGCGCGCCCTCCGGCCTTTAGCCTTTAGCAACACAGCACTCTACACAGCCACTGACGCTGATTACAGGAGACAGAACAATGGAAAAAAACATCGGAAAAGTCATACAGATTATCGGGCCGGTGCTGGACATCCGTTTTGAGAACGGCAAGCTTCCGGACATCCTCAACGCCATCGAGATCATGCACGAGGGGCGCAAGATCGTCTGCGAGGTGGCCCAGCAGCTGGGCGACGACGTGGTGAGGTGCGTCGCCATGTCCTCCACGGACGGCATGTCCCGCGGAGAGGAAGCCGTTGATACCGGGTCGGGCATTACCGTGCCTGTCGGCAAGGGCACCCTTGGCAGGATTTTCAACCTCTTGGGCGAGCCCGTGGACAACGGCCCGGAGCCCGAATACACGGAGCGCTGGAATATTCACAGGGATCCGCCGGCTTTTTCCGAGCAGGACGGCTCGACGGAAATTCTCGAGACGGGCATCAAGGTGGTCGACCTTATTGCGCCTTACGCGAAGGGCGGCAAGATCGGCCTTTTCGGCGGCGCGGGCGTCGGCAAGACGGTCCTTATCATGGAGCTCATCAACAACGTAGCCAAGGAGCACGGCGGCATTTCGGTCTTCACCGGCGTCGGCGAGCGCACCCGCGAGGGCAACGACCTCTACTACGAAATGAAGGAGTCTGGCGTTCTCTCCAAGACCGCGCTGGTGTACGGCCAGATGAACGAGCCCCCCGGCGCGAGAATGCGTGTCGGTCTTTCGGGACTCACCATGGCGGAGTATTTCCGCGACCGCGAAGGCCAGGACGTGCTTCTCTTTATCGACAATATTTTCCGGTTCACGCAGGCAGGTTCGGAGGTTTCGGCTCTTCTCGGGCGAATGCCTTCTGCGGTGGGCTATCAGCCAACTCTTGCGACTGAAATGGGCGCGCTTCAGGAGCGGATCACCTCCACCAAGAAGGGCTCCATCACGTCGGTTCAGGCCGTGTACGTGCCCGCCGACGACCTTACCGACCCTGCCCCGGCTACGACCTTTGCGCACCTCGACGCCACCACGGTGCTCTCGAGAAGCATCGCGTCCCTGGGCATTTACCCCGCAGTCGACCCGCTGGATTCGACATCGCGTATTCTCACGCCCGACGTTGTCGGTATTGAACATTACGAGGTGGCCCGCGAAGTGCAGAAGATCCTCCAGCGCTACAAGGAGCTGCAGGACATTATCGCGATAATGGGCATGGACGAGCTTTCCGAGGAGGACAAGCTCATCGTGGGACGCGCCCGCAAGATCCAGCGCTTCCTTTCGCAGCCCTTCTCGGTGGCGGAGCAGTTTACGGGCATACAGGGCCGCTACGTGCCCCTCAAGGAGACCATTCGCGGGTTCCGCGAGATTCTCGACGGCAAGCACGACGACCTGCCGGAGTCCGCGTTCCTGTTTGTAGGCACCATCGACGAGGTGGTGGAAAAAGCGAAGCAGACGGCGGAGAGCTGATTTTTGCGGTGAAAAGATAATTTTGCGGCAACAGACTGCCGCGACGTATCGAAAAATCGGAGTAATTTCATGAAAAAGTTCCATCTTGAAGTGGTGACCCCCGACAGCAGTCCCTTCAGCGGGGAGGCCGAGCGCCTTCTCGTGAGGACGACCGAGGGCGACGCAGAGATTCTTTACGGGCATATCGACTACCTGGCGACCATCGCCGAGGGGCGCGCCAAGATCACCTCCGACGGCCAGGCCCGCGAAGCCGCTGTCTCAGGCGGTTTTGTGTCCGTTGCCGACAATTACGTCCGCCTGGTGGTTACCACCTTTGAATTTTCCGACGAAATCGACGTGAAGCGCGCCGAGGAGGCCAGGAAGAAGGCGGAGATTCTCAAGAAGAACGCCGCCGACGCGAAGGAAGAGGCCAAGGCGGAGGCGAAGCTCAGGAGGGCGTTGTCGCGCCTGTCCGTGGC
>JAGDAX010000148.1 GCA_017848335.1 Clostridia bacterium
AAGGAATTGAAAAAGTACTATTTCTTTATGTTCCTGGCTCTTCTCGGGTTATTTTTTGTGGCCTCCACAAGGCTTGTAGTGCCGATGGTCACGAGGCGCATGGTGCAGATGATTACCGGCGGCGACGCTGCCATCGCGGCAAAGTCCGTGCAGCTGGGCGTGATGCTTCTCGTGCTTTACCTTTTTCAGGCTTCGGGCCAGTTTGCCGCCAGCTACTTTGCGCACATTGCCGCGTGGAGCTATATTGACAGGCTTCGGACAAGGCTTTACAGGCACATTCAGGGCATGTCTCTCGGCTTCTTTCACAACAAGCAGACCGGACAGCTGCTCTCGCGGATCACCTCGGACACCACGAACATAGAGCCCCTGGTGGCGCACGCGCTTCCGGACTTTTCCATAAACCTTTTGATATTCGCGGGAAGCGCTGTCATTCTTTTTCTGATCAACTGGAAGCTGGCGCTTATTACGCTTTCGACGCTGCCGGTCACCGCGGTGCTTGTTTACGTTTACGCAACAGGCTTTCGGCCGAGGTTCAAGAGGGCCCACGAGCAGATGGGCGAGCTGAACGCGGTCCTTCAGGACAAGCTTTCGGGAGTTCGCGAGATCACATCCTTTAACCGTCAGGAGGCCTGCGGCGAGGAGGTGTCCGAGGCGTCCCGCATGCACCGCAATAAGATCCTCGCGGCTCTCAGGGGCAGCGCGATTTTCAACCCGCTGATCTTCTTCATCAGCAATATCGGCCTCGTGCTGGTGCCCATCGCAGGCGGCATAATGGCGTCGAAGGGACAGATCGACGCTGCCGACATTGTGGCCTTCACGATGTACGTGTCCTTTTTCCATCAGCCGATAACGAGCCTTGCGCAGATCATCGAGCAGTACAATACCGCTACGACGGCCCTTGAGCGCGCATACGAGATTCTGGACACCGACAATCCGATAAAGGACGGCCCCAGGGAGATCCCTCCGGCTTCCGTCAGGGGCGACGTGGAATTCAGGAACGTGACTTTTGCATACGACGACGGCAGGACGGTGCTGAACAATATAAACCTCAGGATCGAAGCGGGGAAGACGCTGGCTCTTGTCGGGCCTACGGGCATCGGGAAGACCACCATGGTGAGCCTGCTTTCGCGGTTCTACGACCCCACTGAGGGCGAGATTCTGATTGACGGGGAGAACATTAAAAGTTATACTTTAGAAAGTCTCCGCAACCAGATAAGTCAGGTGCTTCAGGACGTTTTCCTGTTCCACGGGACGGTTACCGACAATATCGCTTTCGGAAGCGTTGACGCTACGGACGAGCAGATAAAAGAGGCGGCGAAGCTTGCACACGCCCATGACTTTATCATGGAGACCGAGAATGGCTACGACACTCTGGTGGGCGAGCGCGGAATGCGCCTTTCGGGCGGACAGAAGCAGCGCATCAGCATTGCCCGGGCAATTCTCAGGAACATGCCGATACTCGTGCTGGACGAAGCCACGGCGGCTGTGGACACCAAGACGGAGCGTCTCATACGCGACGCGCTCGAGAAGCTGAGCTATGGGCGGACAACGATTCTCGTGGCCCACAGGCTTTCGACGGTCAGGAACGCGGACGTTATCGCGGTTATGGACGACACCGGCATCTGCGAGCTTGGGACACATGACGAGCTCATGGCGCGAGGCGGCAGATATTACGAGCTTGTGACGGAAACGGATAAGTGAATCATATCTGATACTTAAAAAACTGCGTTATGAATTTTTAAGACTTGAATCCCGAATCACGAATTTTGAATACTGAATCCCGGTTTTTGAATACTGAAACCTGAAACCTTAAGCCTGAAACCTGGAACCTTAAGCCTGAATCCTGAAACCTTAAGCCTGAAACCTGAATCTTACGAAAGATAAACCTAAAACTATGCGCAAATTTTCATTTTTAATCATGGGCGATGCCCACCTTGACGCGGATTTTCCCGAGAACAACGAACAGCGGCGGCGCGAGCAGAGGCTTGCCTTCGACAAGGCCATGTCTCTCGTGTCTGACTATGCCATCGATTACCTGCTTGTGCCGGGCGACCTTTTCGACAAGCGCAATCCCGACAGGGAGACCTTTTCCTACGTCATGAATTCCTTCGCCGCGCTTGAGAAGACGAAGGTCATTATCGCGCCGGGCAATCACGACCCAATGACGGTGGATTCGCCGTACCGCAGCTGTGAGATGCCTGGCAACGTGTACGTTTTCCCCGAGAAGAGAGTCAGCTTCATTGAATTTTCGGGCAGGGTGGCGCCGGGCGGCCGCGATTACCTTTTCGGGAGCGAAAACACCTCGTCCTCGTACAGTGTGCGCTTCTACGGCTCCGCGTTTGAGGGCCACTTCTCGAGAGATTCGATGCTGGTATCCGCCGACGGCAAAACTCCGCGGCTTTCGGGCAATTTCATTAACGTGCTGGTCATGCACGGCAAGCTCGTCGAGGACGACGAAAAAAGCATTTACAATCCAATTCCCGGGAAGGTTCTGGAGGCCTGCGGGTTTGATTTCTGCGCCATCGGATCGGAGCATTCCTATCTGCGCCGCAAGAACGTTTTTAACAGCGGGATCCTGTGCCCCAGAGGCTTCCTGGAGACGGGCGACACGGGTGTTATCGCGGGAGAGGTCACGGAGGACAGCAGGGTCCGCGCCGATTTCATACCCATCAACGCGATCCGCTACGAGAAGATGAAATATGATATTACCGGGCTTTTCGACCTTTCGCCCGACAGAATCGCTGACGGTATCAAGGCGATTACCGACAGCCGCGACTGCTACCTTGTGGAGCTTACCGGCGAGACCGGCTTCGACGAGTCCGTCAATGCGGAGGAGGTCAAAAAAAGGCTTACCGGGTTTTTCCCGATCGTGGACGTGGTGGATAAAACCGTCAAGAAAGCCGACATCCGGCTTCTGGCTGACGAGAAGAATTTCAGGGGCGCCTTCTGCTCCGTTATATGGGACAGCGTGAGGCGCAGGAATTCCGCCGGGGGCGCTTCCTCCAAAAAGAACGACGATCTCAAGAAGTACAGCGAGAAGACGCACGAGGACGCGATCAATCTGTGCCTCAAGCTCTTTGACAGCGCGGATACGGCCGACGGTGACGCGGCAGGGAGCGAGCTGCCCGTGGATGAGCTTCCCGTGAATGAACCTCCTGCGGGCGGGCTGCCATCCGGTGAGCTGCCAAACGGTATAGGTGACGGCGCAGACGTTCACGAAGGCGCCCCGGAACCCGAAGGCACGGCCGCATCTGAAGATGCCGCCGCTCTCTCAGGCTCAGACATAACAGACAATACAGACAATTCAAAGCTCTCTTTAGGCGGGCCCGACGCCGCGGATACCGCGGCAGACCGGGCTGACGAGGCGCCGCCGGCGCCTTCTCGGGGAGGGAACTAAGCATGTACGTAAGAAAAATTCACATTTACGGATTCGGAAATATAATTGACTGCGTTGCGGAAACCGCCGCAGGAGTCAACAAGCCTCTCGGCAACGGGATTCTTTCCGACGGGCTGGTTTTTCTGTTTGTGCGCTGCATGCTCTACGGAATGGGCGGCCGCGGCGATACCGATATGAGGGCAAGACTCAGGCCCGTGCCTCAGAGCGGCCGGTACGTAAAATACGGCGGCGAAATGACATACGATGCGCAAGGCAGACGCTTCCGCCTCACAAGGCTTTTTGGCAACAGCGCGGGCGACGACGTTATCGAGCTCATTGACCTCGACAGCGGCAGGGACGTCAAAATCGAAGCCGGCAGAACTCCGGGCGAGAAGTCTCTCAGGCTCACCGAGGGCGCCTTTGTCACGGCGGCATGCATTCACGCGCCGTCGGATGCTGACTTTACCTACGACGCCTCCAAGGGCGGCTATATTCTCGGGAACCTGTCCTGTATGGGGAGCCTCAACGACAACAAACCGTCGCCGCATGATATTGCCGCGAGCCTCGAGAAGAGACTTCGCCGCATTACCGACCCCTCTACCCAGTCGGGCCTGCTTGACAGGGCCGTTATTCGCAAGATGAGTATGCGCAACGAGCTCTCGAGAATCGGTGACATCGACAATAAGATCAACGCCAAGACCGCAGAGCTTCAGTCCATCGCGGAGCAGCGCAATTCCATCAAGACCACGCTCGACCAGGACCGCCGCACCAACATGCTTTCGAGGGCCGCCAAGGGACTGCTCGCCAAGGACCGCATAATGGCTGAATACGAGAGGCTGACGCAGCTGCTCAGGGAGCTGGACGTGCGCAATGCAGAGCACAAGGCTCTCTCCGAACGGAAGATCACCGGCAGCCTGATTCCTGCGCTGATCGCATTCGCGATAGCTATTGGGCTGATCGTCGCGGGCTTTCTGAATATTACGAATTCCATCGGAAACGCTGCAATTGCCGCGGGTTTTGCCTTTATGGTGGCAGGCACGATAATACTTCCCCTTGCGACGGTCGCGTACAGAAACCGCTTTTACGTGAAGCGCGACGGAGTGAAGGTCCTGCTCGATGACGAGATCGCAAGGCTCAGAGATGAAATCGCCGGACGGAACGCCGACATCCTGAAGCTTCTCGGGGACAAGACAGCCGACGAGGCAGACGAGGAGTGGCGCAGGGCGGAGATCCTCATGCGAAACGCCACAGACGACGAGAGGCGCTTCGCGGTGCTGAAAATGTCCGACGAAGCGGACGACAAGCCCGAAGATGACGGACAGCTCGACTCGGTGAACAGGCAGATCGCCGGTCTGCAGGCTGAGATCGACGAGCTTTGCAAGAGCTTCGGCAAAACGTTTTCGACTGCGTCCCTTGCCCTTGAAGGCATTGACGAGGAGATCAAGCGCCTCAATGACGAGGCCGAGGCGGTGAGGCTGTCGATCGTTGTCGCGGAAAGCGCAAGCGATAAGCTGCGCCACGACGTGCTGCCGGAGGTCATAAAGGGCGCCCGCGCCAGATACAGGAGCGCCTTCGGAGAGGAGCCTGTTTTTAAGTGCAACGGTTCCTTCGAGATCGTGACGTCAGCTGACGATCCGCTGGCGGCTTACTGCGCATTCCTGCTGGCGGCTTCGGATACAATGTTCGGCGAAACCAGGAACACGGTCTTCGTCAGCCCGGCCGACGGTAAGACGAGCGCCGGAATCTGCGACGCGATAATGAAGCTGGACGCGGGAAGAGTGATTTTGGGGTGAGAGGCTGAAGAGTTGTGAGTGCCGGGTGCCGGGTGTGCCGGGTGCCGGGTTCCGATTGCGCAGTGTATTCGGCACCGGCACCCGGAGCTTACAGTCGCGCTGGCCTCTTGAGTAACAGTGTAAGAACACGGCACAAAACAACTTGCCAAATAAATCAATATGTGGTATATTCACATAGCAAATCGTGCCGGAAACCGGAATATGTAGTTTCCGGCATTGTAAATTCTGTTTGGTAAGGTAAGGATCTTGATGGACTCATCCATTGATATTATTGAACCGAATAGTACGGACGGGATTCTGCCGCAGGATGTCACCGTGGGCGCGGATTCATCACCGGATGAGAACGACGGGGAGCCCAGGTCCGCAGGCAGTCTGAAGCTCAAGCTGGATCAGTTCGAGGGGCCGTTTGATCTTCTTCTCACGCTCTTAAGCCGCCAAAGCATCGAGATCACGGACATTTCCATCAGCCAGGTCACGGACCAGTATCTGGAAGTCATTTTTGAGGCCGGCATGTTTAAGGTGGAGATCGGCAGTGAATTCCTGGTGATGGCGGCGGCTCTCATTCACATGAAGACCAGGAAGCTTCTGCCCAAGCCGCAGGAGGAAGAGCCGGGCGAGCTGACCGAGGAGCAGCTGGCGCAGCACATCGAGCTTTATAAGCAGTACAAGGCGGCGGCGGAGGCTCTTGCAGGGCGGTACGAGCTCTGGCAGGACGCGATCACCAGGCCCCAGGAGGTCATGGAATTCCCCAAGCTTCAGGAGTCCGTCGAGCTCGATTCAATGGCGCTCATTTCGTCCTATGAGAGGGTCAAGCTGCGCTTCGAGACGCTTCGCAACGACAACAAGGAAAAGATGGACGTCATCTTAAAGATCGAGAAGGTCAGCCTCCGCGACAAGATTCGTCAGGTCGTCAAGGTGATCCGCTCCCGTATTTCCGTTAGGTTTTCGGAAATATTCAACAGGAAGTCGTCTTCGGTGCCTGAGGTCGTGACGGGATTCCTTGCCGTGCTGGAGCTTGACCGCCGCGAGCGCGTGGTCGTAAATCAAAACGAGCCCTTCGGCGAGATCGAGATCAGAAGGAAGGATGACGATCTGGCCGATTTGGACATAGATCTGGAGGAATACAATGAGTGGGATGACGGAGAATGACATCAATATGACCGTCGATATGACTGCCGGTAAGAAAGGCGCAGAGGGTGCCGAGCCCGCAAATATCGCGGAGACCGCAGAGAGCGCCGGGTCTGATCCCGCGCAGCCGGAGATGAAAGAAATTTCCGTGGATGACATTACCGCGATGATGGAAAATGACGAGGCAGTTCTTTCGAGACAGGAAGCTGTGGCGGAGGCGCTTGTTTTCGCGTCCGGCGAGCCCGTAAAGCTCGAGAGCATCGCCATCGTTCTCAACACCGACAAGCGCGAGGCCACCAAGGTCATGGAGAGACTCAGGAAGCGTTACGACGACCGGAAGGGCGGCATAATTCTTCGCAAAATGGACAAGTCCTATCAGTTTTCGACCGTTCCGGAGCTTCGCGAGGAGCTCAGGCCGTTCTTTGACAGGATCAGCGACAGAGGCCTCAGCCGCGCAGCCATGGAGACGCTGTCCGTCATTTGCTACAACCAGCCTGTCACCAGGGCGGGCATCGAATACGTGAGGGGCGTCAACAGCGACGGCGTTCTGGTCAGGCTTATCGAGAAGGGACTTGTCGAGGAATGCGGCAGATCCGACGCGCCTGGAAGGCCGATCCTCTACGGCACCACCGTCAAGTTCCTGCAGGCCATGGGCATCGAGAAGATTTCCGACCTGCCGTACGTGCAAAAGATCGTCTTCAACGAGCAGACCGCAGGAAGCGACGCCGCGCCCGATAATAAAACAGCCGACGATTCCGGCAGTTCAGCCGACGCCGGCATTCCTGCGAATTCCGACAATGGTGCGATTACGGCGGATCCCGACAATGCGTGACCGCCGCGGTATGCGCCTGGCCCCGCACTTAAACAAGATAAACCGGACGGCAGCCACTGCCGTTTTTCATTATAAAAACGAAAAGGAACTGAAGCTGACTATGAACACCGTGAAAATCGAAAAGAAGCAGGTAAAAATGGTTGCCCACAGAGGGCTTTCCGGCATTGAGACCGAGAATAGCAATTTCGCATTTGTGGCCGCCGCCAACAGATCGTACTTCGGCATTGAGACCGACGTCCGTCTTACCGCCGACGGTCGGTACGTGCTGCTTCACGACGACACCACCGCAAGGGTCTCAGACACCGTCATACATATCGAAAAAGAGCCCCGCGACAAGGTCAAATCCGTGATGCTGAGGGACCGCGAAGACGGCGCCACGCGCATGGACATCAGGATTCCGGACCTTGACGATTATCTCAAGATCTGCAAAAGGTACGACAAGGTGTCCGTCCTCGAGATCAAAGGCAGCATGTCCGAGCAGCAGCTTCGCGGCGTGGCGGACGCCTGTCAGGAGAGAAATCAGTTGGAGAACACGATCTTCATTTCTTTCGGGCTGGAAAATCTTTTGACGTTGAGGAAAATTACGCCGCCCGGCCAGCAGATCCAGTTTCTCTGCGGCGAGCTCAGCGACGAGCTTATTGACCTTTTGGCGGCCAACCGCATCGATATAGACGTCCATTATCCGACCCTTTTCGCGCACCCCGAATATATGGAGAAGTTCAAGGCGAGAGGCCTCAAGGTCAACGTATGGACCTGCGACAATCCCGGAGACGCTGCGAAGCTAATTGAGATGGGCGTGGATTTCATCACGACGGATATATTGGAATAAAACGACGCTGAGACAGTTTCAAGGATGCTGAAGGAACAAAGGCCGGAGGCCGGCGGAAGGATTTTTTCAGCCGCTTCACAATGAACAGGAAGCCACCGTAAAGCGCACACGGCAGCGGGCACTCCGCGCCTGGCGCCTGGCGTTCAAGCCGCCGCGCAGCGCATTCGGCACCCGGTACTCAGCACCTGCCCCCGACCCCACAAAATCCTTGTATATTTTCGCGGGGCGGTATATAATAAAAACGCTCTTTTGCATATGTTTTCTGTGCACATGAGTCACTTTTTGAATGCTTAAAAGGAGTATTATTTATCTATGAGCGATCTCGTTTATTCAAAAGAAGTTGAAGAAATGTGCTGCGTAGCTAAGGGCCCCGATCACGGCCCGGCTCCGCTTCCCGAGGAGGGCAAGTGGATTCAGGCGAAGCAGATAGGCGATATTTCCGGTTACACCCACGGTGTGGGCTGGTGCGCGCCTCAGCAGGGTGCCTGCAAGCTCTCTCTTAACGTTAAAGAGGGCGTCATTGAGGAGGCTCTTGTGGAGACCATCGGATGCTCCGGAATGACTCACTCCGCGGCAATGGCAGCTGAGATCCTTCCCGGCAAGACCATTCTCGAGGCTCTCAACACGGACCTGGTTTGCGACGCCATCAACACAGCCATGAGGGAACTTTTCCTCCAGATAGTGTACGGCCGCACGCAGTCGGCATTCTCGGACGGCGGTCTTGTTATCGGCGCGGGAATGGAGGATCTCGGCAAGGGACAGCGTTCCATGGTCGGAACGATGTACGGCACTAAGGCCAAGGGCGTCCGCTACCTTGAGATGACCGAGGGCTACTGCACCAGAATGGCTCTTGACGAGGATGACCAGGTGATCGGATACGAATTCGTCTCTCTCGGCAAGATGACCGATTTCATCAAGAAGGGCATGGAGCCCAACGAGGCGTACGAGAAGTCAAAAGGCACATACGGACGCTTTGACGAGGCGGTCAGGTACGTTGACCCGCGCAAGGAATAATGGAGGAGGATTTTAGACATGGCTAAATTTGAAGGTTATGAGAGAAGAGAAGCCAAAATACTGGCCACTCTTAAGCAATACGGAATCAACTCCATTGACGAGTGCAAGGAAATCACTACCGCCAAGGGCATCGACGTCGACAATATCGTCAGATCCACGCAGCCTATCTGCTTTGAGAACGCTGTCTGGGCTTATACGGTAGGAAGCGCCATCGCTGTCAAAAAGGGCTGCACAAAGGCTGCGGACGCGGCGGCTGCCATTGGCGAGGGTCTCCAGAGCTTCTGCATTCCCGGTTCTGTCGCCGAAAACCGCAAGGTGGGTCTCGGCCACGGCAACCTCGGCAAGATGCTTCTGTCCGAAGAGACCGAGTGCTTCTGCTTCCTGGCGGGCCACGAGTCGTTCGCGGCTGCTGAAGGCGCCATCAAGATCGCTCTTAACGCGAACAAGGTGAGGACAAAGCCCCTCAGAGTCATTCTCAACGGACTCGGCAAGGACGCCGCCATGATCATCTCGAGAATCAACGGATTTACGTACGTGCAGACGTCCTTTGATCCGTACAGCGAGACTGTCACAGTCGTCAAAGAAACTCCTTATTCGAAAGGCCCGAGAGCAAACGTGCGCTGCTACGGAGCGGACAACGTTCCCGAGGGCGTCGCGATAATGAAGCTCGAAAACGTCGGCGTTTCCATCACCGGCAACTCCACGAATCCCACCAGATTCCAGCACCCGGTGGCCGGCACCTATAAGAAATGGTGCGTCGAGAACGGCGTCAAATACTTCTCGGTGGCTTCCGGCGGCGGCACGGGCCGCACGCTTCACCCCGACAATATGGCCGCCGGTCCTTCCTCCTACGGTATGACCGACACGATGGGCCGTATGCACTCCGACGCCCAGTTCGCCGGCTCGTCCTCCGTGCCTGCGCACGTGGAGATGATGGGACTCATCGGCGCCGGCAACAACCCGATGGTCGGCATGACTGTGGCCTGCGCGGTGGCTGTGGAAGAAAGCTTCAAATAATGAAGTTTTTGGCGCAAAAGTGACTGATTTTTTTACAGGTTTACCTGACAGATCGCTTTATTAGTCATATTAAAATCGAATGCACACGTCGTTTTGAGAAAATCAGGATGACGTGTGCATCTTTTTTGTGTTGAGATTAAGTTACTTTGCGCATAATCAAAAAACTGCCGGCCGGTATTCCTGCGCATAATCAAAAAATAACCGGCTGGTATTTCTGCGCATAATCAAAAAATAACTGGCTGGTATACTTGCGCATAATCAAAAAATAGATTATAATATGCGCATAATCAAAGAATGATGGTACACTGAATGCGCGTATCATCATTTGCTTGCGGATAGGAGGATAAACAGTGATCTTAAAAAGAAAAATATACTCAAAATTACTTGCATGGAAAGAAGAATGCGGCGGAAACAGAGCACTGCTTGTTGAAGGCGCAAGACGTATAGGAAAATCGACGATCTGCGAGGAGTTTGGAAAGAATGAATACGAGACCTGTTTAGTAATAGATTTTGCGAAACAGGATAAAGACGTAGAAGGGTATTTTGATCAACATCTAAACGACCTTGACACCTTCTTTATGCTTCTTGGGACACATTACGGGAAAAAGCTGACAAAGCGTAATACTCTGATCATATTTGACGAAGTGCAGCGCTTTCCGAGGGCACGTGAAGCCATCAAGTATCTGGTGGCAGACGGAAGATATGATTACATTGAAACGGGCTCGCTAATTTCAATCAAAGAGAATGTGGCGAATATTGTGATCCCGTCTGAAGAGCGTAGCATTAAAATGTATCCTCTTGATTTTGAAGAATTTGCATGGGCTTTAGGCGAGGGACTGCTGATCGATTATATAAGAGATTGTTTTGCAAAGAAAGCGCCATTGGAAAGGGCATTGCATAACAGGGCAATGCTGCTGTTCAAACAATATATGCTTGTCGGCGGCATGCCTAAATCTGTAGTGTCGTTTATAGAAGACAATAAAGATTTTACATCGTCGGATATTGAAAAAAGAGATATACTAAAGCTCTATCGGAATGATATCATGAAGATAAAGGCTCAGTACAGATCGAAAGTTCTAGCAATATTTGACCAGATCCCAGGGCTTCTGTCAAAGCACGAGAAGAGGGTCGTGTTTAAAGATATCAAGGAAGGAAGTTATTCGGATCAATACAGTGATGCCTTTTTCTGGTTGGATGATTCTATGATATGCAATGAATGCTTTGCCACTAATGATCCAAATGTTGGATTGTCGATCAACGAAGACCGGACTCTTGTAAAGTGCTATATGGGTGATACAGGGCTTCTGTTAAGTCACGCCTTTGATGAAAATGAACTTCTTGAAAACGCGGTTTATGGTCAAATATTAAA
>JAGDAX010000149.1 GCA_017848335.1 Clostridia bacterium
CATCCTGCGTTTCTGTGGCAGCGGAAGAAGGATTCGAACCCTCACATACGGAGTCAGAGTCCGCTGTGCTACCTTTACACAATTCCGCTAAAATGTGCTGTCCTTTTGAGGACAGGAAAGAGTATAGCACAATTTCAAAAATTTGCAAGGACTTTTTTAATATGGTTGGCAGGCCGCCCGGCTGCCTGATTTTGCACGGTTTTTGGCTTATTTATGAGCCGTTTTTATGTCGGGCCGGCTGAGTGTGCTTTTCGGGCTTATTTACGGCTTCACCCGAATAAGATCCCGGTCAGCGACGCGTGCGAGCCCCGGACGTGATTGACGCGGAAGCGGCAGGAGCGGTTGTACGCATAGACCATGTAGACGCCTTCCTCGTAATTGAGGAGCATCTTGGCGGGCGCGACAAGCTCGCGCGTTTTGAGGTCGAACATTTCGACGGCGAGGCGTTTTTCTTCACGCTCCCAGTCGACGAAATAGAGGACCGCGTTGAAGGGCCTTTCCTCCGAAAGGATAACGTCCACCGTGAACGTCTGGAAGGTGGGCAGGTCGAAGTCCGTTGCGTAATGAGTCACGGTTCCGGGGCATTCACGGCGGTAAAACGGGCTTGCTGCGAGGCGCTCGTCCTGCGGGTCGACGCTTGAGGTGAGGCTGATGCCCTTGCTGAGGACGACGTCGCTGACGTAATCGGGAAGCCGGTTAAGGCCCGCGTCCGCAGGCGCGCCGCAGTAATAGATGCCCTTGACGAAGAAGGACAGATCCGCCCGGGGACTGTAGAAGCCCCAGAAGCTGCCCTTGTAGCGCCAGGTCGGCTCCGCGTAATGTCCGGCCCGGGGCCGCGCGGTGCATTGCTGCGTGTTGACGGTGAAGGTGTATTCGCCGCCGGGGAGGTCCCTGAAGTAGAGGTGTGTGGCGTCGCTGAAGGAGGGGCTGGCGGGGTGCCCGTTAATGAGAACCGCGGCGCAGACCGGTTCCTGCGAGGGAGCTGCCGCTCCGGGTATTGTCGTGCCGGGAATTGTCGTGCCTGAAATTGTCGTGCCTGAAATTGCCTGTCCGCGAATTGCCACGGTGGCGCGGGTGCCTTCTGGGACCGACACAAAGAGGCTGCCGGAAGCGTCCGCATTGACCTTGACGGTGCCGAAGGGGGTGGGCACGGTGCCGGATACGCTGCCTCCGCTGAGCTCGGGGCGCGGCTTCACGGAAAAAGTCCTGAAGCCGGGGCTGTCGGGCTTTACGCCGAGAATTTCGCCGGAGAGCCAGTTAAGCACGCCGGAGCCCCAGGGATGCGACAGGCTTGTGTAGCCCGCCTGGCTGTTGGGCACGGGAGGGCAGGTGCCGGTTTCGGGATTGTTCATGAGCCAGTCAGGCCTGAAAACCTCGAAGAAGCAGGTGCCGCCGTACCAGAGCTGGCCGCCGTAGAGGTCCTTGACGGAGGACACCGCGTCGGCGTGTTTTGAAAGGCTCGCAAGGGCGCGCAGGATGAAATACTCGTTGAAGGGCGAGTAGGAGATCCGGTTGCCTCTGTCGCCGAAGAATTTGCGGAAAAGCTTCGCGGCAAGAGCGTGATCCGCAAGACCGGCGTTCACGAGGTCGCAGAAGGAATGCAATTCGAGCGTTTCGGCGAGGCTTAGGGCCTGAACCTCCGCGGTCACTTCGCGGGCGTAAGAATTGTATTTTCGGGCAAGGGTCGCAAGGTCTGCTGCGTCAGCTAAACCCGCGTGATCCGCAGTGATTTTGACGTCCGGGCCTGCGCCGTCCAGGCCTGCGCCGCCGGACACGGAAACCTCCGGACCTGCGTCGTCGATCCATTCAAGCGCCGCCGCGATCCTTTTGAATGCCTCGACAGCGATGAGCTTGTAGGACAGATAATTGGCGTCTGTGTTCGGATTCTCGAACCCGGCGCCGAGCCGCTCGTCCCAGCCCACAAAGCAGAGATCCGGCTTTGAATTCCTGATCTCGTACGCCCTGTCCAGTCTCTTGACGGCCTCGGGAATGAGGCTCTCAAAGCCTTCGCGGTCGCCGGAGCACGTGTAATAATCCAGCAGGCTGAGCACCCAGTACAGCTCGTAGGTCTCGATACCGTTGGAATGCGCCGCGGTGTAGCGGAGATTTTCCAGCACGAAATCGTAGTTTCCGAAGGCGTAAAGCGCCGCGGCCTGGGCGGGATATGCGTCCCCCGTCCACGAAAATCTGTCGCCCCGCTCCATCAGAATGGCGGAAAAATAGTCCTTCCTGAGGTTGACACGCACCGTGTAGGCGGCGGTATACCATATCCTGTCGAGCAGCGCGTCGCCCGAGGAAAAGCTGCCGGGGTAATTTACGGGCTTCACCTGGCAAATGAGGCGCACGCCGGTGATGTGGAAGGGACGCCTGACCTCATTCACGAGAATAAAACCGAAGCGCACGCCCTCGTAAAGCTCGTTGTTGAGCTCGAGGCGGTAGACGCTGCCGCAGACGCGGGTGGGTGTCGAAAGCTTGCTGGGGCTTTGCGCGCCGCGGTTCACGACGCCGGGAAGGTTATACTCGCTGACGCCGAGCCGCACGAATGCCGCGCCCTCCAGATCCGGGCTCTCGATCTCCAGCCAGCCCGCAAATTCCACGCCGAAATCGAAAATGAGGTGGCCATCGCCGGTGACCTCGACGTTCATTTTGCCGGGCTCAATGTTCTCCGTGCCCTTGAATATGCTCTTGTCGCTTACAACGACGCTCACCGGGAAGCTCTGAAACAGCTGCATCCCGTCGCCGCCTGAAGCAGCGCGCCAATGATACCCGAGAAGAGGGTCCTGCGACAAGGGATTCTGCGGGGCCGCGAATTCCCCGCCGCTTATGAACCTTTCGGCTGGAGAGCCCTCGGCAGGCTCCGTGCTGACGTGGTATTTGTATTTTGAATCGTCCGGGCTTTTAATGATCATTTGTATCCAATACTCCTCGAAATGCGCCTGTGTGCGCCTGGTACGCTCTGCCTTGCGCCTGACGTGCGCCTGTGTGCGCCTGGTACGCTCTGCCTTGCGCCTGACGTGCGCCTGTGTGCGGCGATTTGCGCCTGATAAAACGACGCGCTTTTTTATGTCCTTGCAGGAGACTGATGCCGTAAAAGACCGACGCCCTGAGCGGCAATCAGATCCTGCGCAATATACTCTCAGCCTTTTGTGAAATCAATGGGCAATACTGACCAAGTGCGGCGGTTTTTAGGGTTTTGTGATCAGGGGCTTGAAAGCCGGCTTCCGGCTGAGCGGCTTTGCGAACCGCACTTATCGCGCTTATCGCGAAAGTCCGGTAAGTGCAGGATCCGGCGAGAGGCGGCGAAGGTCCGGCGATAATCGCCTATAGCCTTGCGGCCCGATATGTGCTAAAATACCACGGGAAAGGCAGCGGCACCGTTCCGTATAATTCGCTGTGCAGAAGGCTTTCGTGACGGAGCCCAAACCGGCGGAAACGGACTGTTCGGAGCCCAAACCGGCGGCTTTTCGCATGGCGCGGCCCGCGAGGAAGCCAAAACGCCGCCGATCAGAAATATCAAAACGGGAGTTTACAATGGACGAAATCAAAAAATTGACAATACTGCACTCAAACGACATGCACGGCGACTTCCTGCCAAGCGACAAGGACGGCGTTGAGACCGGCGGCCTTTCGCGGCTTTCAGGCTACATCAACCAGACCCGCCAGGAGCGCAAGAACGTGCTCTACATGATCGCCGGCGACATGTTTAAGGGCTCGATCATCGACTCCGAATTCCGGGGCATTTCCACCATTGACATGGTCAGCAACCTGAGGCCCGACGTTGCCACCATCGGCAACCACGAGGTGGATTACGGTATCGGCCACCTGCTCTTCCTTGAGAAGTGTGCGAAGTTCCCCATCGTGAACGCGAATCTTTTCGTGACCATGAACAACCAGCGCCTCTTCACGCCCTACGTCAACCTTTCGATTGACGGGATGCGGATACTTGTTATCGGGATCCTCACCTCCGAGGTGCTCGACGCTACCAAGCTCGACAAGCCCGTCGGCACATACGTTGACGTGAAGGAGGCGGCCCGCGAGGTCGGCATCATCTGCGACAACTACCGCACCGTGAACACCGACATGACCGTCCTTTTGACGCACATCGGCATCGAGAACGACGTCAAGCTGGCGGAACTCCTCAATCCTTCCTGGGGCGTTGATATGATTATCGGGGGCCACTCCCACACCTTCATGGAGAAACCCGAAATTGTAAACAACGTTCCCATCGTGCAGGCCGGAACAGGCACCGGCGTTATCGGGCGGATAGAGGTTCAATACGACACCGTCGCCCGCAAGATCGTGGATTTCCAATACAGGCTCGTGCCCGTGAATGAAAACACCGCGCCCAAGGACGAGGCGATGGAGAGCCTTATCACGAATTACCGTTCCCAGACCGAGGTCAAATACAAGAGAGTGGTGACGCGCTGGGCCAGGAAGCTCACGCACCCCTGCAGAGAGCAGGAAACCGAGATGGGCAACCTTTACGCGGACGCGATGCAATGGGAGAGCAGCTTCGACATTATGCTGATGGGCTCCGGCAGCATACGCAAAAAGGAAATGGGCCCCGTCATCGAGTACAAGGACATGCTGGAAAATACGCCCTACGACGACTGCATCTGGATGCTCACGGTGACCGGGGAGCAGTGGCGCCGCATGATCAAGCACATCATGCGCGACGACGCCTGGAAGGGCGAGACCGAGTTTTATCAGTTCTCAAAGGGCGTGAAAATCGTCTACAACAGGACCACCAGGGAGCTGCTGGAGCTCAAGTGGCAGGGGCAGGAGGTCACCGACGACATGCTCCTCAAGATCGCCCTCCAGAATTTCCATTATGAGAGCTTCGATAAATTCCTTGGCGTGCCCCTCGAGGAGGTCAAGAAGAACATGAGACCCCGCGTTGTGGCCACGTCGCTCAACAATATCGTCGAGGAATTTTTCATGACCCACGAAGGCCTTGACGCCAGGGTGGAGGGGCGGATAACACTTATTGATTAGAGCATAGAAAAGGCCGGAGGCCGGAGAGCGTGCGTTCCGCTGTAAATGAGTGACGAGTGCCAAAAGAGGCCGGAGAGCGCGCGTTCCGCTGTAAATGAGTGACGAGTGCCAAGTGCCAAAAGAGGCCGGCCGCTGACTTTTAGGCTGGAAATCTTTCCGAAATAACCTGACCAAAATGCCATTAACGAAACAATACAACGAAATATTGACGCTGGCGGCTGCGATAACCGAGGGCGTCCCGAACAACGTATCGAATCTTTCCAACGTCAGCGCAATCCTTTTTGAGAATCTCAAGGACGTCAACTGGGCGGGCTTTTATATTGCCGGGGAGCAGAACGGCGAGGAATGGCTCTTCCTGGGGCCCTTCCAGGGGAGGCCTGCCTGCACGTCCATAAAGCGCGGCAAGGGCGTCTGCGGCACCGCCATGGCCGAGAGAAGAAGCGTCGTGGTGGAGAACGTGCTGGAGTTTCCGGGGCATATCGCCTGCGACGAGAGAAGCCGCTCGGAGATCGTCGTGCCTGTGTTCAGGGGCGATGAGCTTTTCGGCGTCATGGACGTTGACAGCGGGAAATTCGGACGCTTCGGCGAGGATGACCGCGAAGGGCTGGAGGCTCTGGCGGAGCTTGTCGGGCGGATACTTTTGTGACGCCGCGGGCGGCGGGATTTTCCTGTGCGAAGGTTTTACCGCGCGACGAATTAACCGGGGAAAGTGTCTTGCCGGGCGTGGCGAAATTACAAGGCGCAAGTGTCTTGCCGGGCGTGGCGAATTTACAAGGAGCAAGGGTCTTGTCCGGCGTAACGGATTCCCGGGTCAACGATCTTATCGCGCCCTGCTTGGATCATCAGTAACAATCGGCTTGGCCGGAACCGCTTTCGGCCGGGCCCGCAAGGAGACCGAAATGAAAAACGCTTATTTTGCCGGCGGCTGCTTTTGGTGCATTGCCGCGGCTTTTGGCGGCATCGAGGGGATCGCCGCGGTGGTCAGCGGATACTACGGCGGAGAGGAGGATTCGCCCTCGTATGAGGACGTGAAGGCCCAGAAGACGGGCCACCGCGAATGCATCAAAATTACCTACGACGAGGCAATTTTGAGCTACGGGCGGCTTCTTGACGTGTACTTTGAGAACGTTGACCCCTTCGACGGGGAGGGGCAGTTTATTGACCGTGGGCGCTCCTACACGCTGGCGATCTATACCGACGACGAGCGCGAGAAGAGCCTTGCGGAGGGGCGTATTGACGCGATCGAGAAGTGCGCGGGAAGGCCTGTTTACGTAGCGGTCGAACCGCTCAGGCGCTTCTTTACGGCAGAGGAATACCACCAGGATTTCCACGTGAAAAACCCGGGGAAATTCAGGGAGGAGATCGAGAGCTCCGGCAGAGAAAAGAGAAAGGAAGAGCTGAGGCAGATCATGAACAGGGAAAACGTGCTTGACCGCTTTTTGAGATACGCGAGAATACCTACAGGCAGCAGCGACAAGACGGGCACGACGCCTTCTACAGAAAAGCAGTTTGTGCTGGGGCGGATGCTTCGCGACGAGCTTCTGGCCATCGGGGTCAATGACGCGGAATGCGACGCGGCCTGCTACGTGTACGGGCATATTCCCGCGACGCCGGGGTATGAAAGCGCTCCGGCCATTGGATTTATTGCACATATGGACACGGCTCCGGACTTTTCGGGCGACAACGTTTCGCCCCGGATCGTTGCGGATTATGACGGCGGCGACATAGTGCTCGGAGACAGCGGACGCACGATCACCAATGAGAATTTTCCGCATCTCGCGAAGCTGAAGGGCAAGACGCTGGTGGTGACGGACGGGAAGTCACTTCTGGGCGGCGACGACAAGGCCGGGGTGGCTGAGATCATTGCCGCGCTGAGTGATATTGTCGCGGAAAATATTCCCCACGGCAGGATTTCCGTTGCTTTTACGCCTGACGAGGAGATCGGCGAGGGGGCGGACCACTTTGACCTTGGAAAATTCGCGGCTGATTTTGCGTATACCGTGGACGGCGGCCCTGTGTGCGGCGTGGAATATGAGACCTTCAACGCCGCGGCGGCTGTGTTTGAGGTCAAAGGCTTCAACGTCCATCCCGGCACCGCCAAGGATATTATGATAAACGCCCAGCTTGTGGCGATGGAGATCAACGGCATGCTGCCGGCGGGCGAAACTCCCCGTGACACCGAAGGGTACGAGGGCTTTTTCCACCTCTGCGAGATGGAGGGAAACGTGGAAAGGGCGCGGCTTGAGTATATTGTCAGGGATCACGACGACGGGAAGTTTGAGCTCAGGAAGGCGATCCTCAAGACGGTCGCCGCCAGGATCAACGAAAAGTACGGGCCCGGCACCGCAACGCTCACGGTTCGCGAGCAATACCGCAACATGGCCCGCGTCATCAGGGAGAATATGCACCTTATCGACAATGCTCTGGAGGTAATGCGCGAGCTTGGAATCGAGGGCAGAACGGAGCCGATAAGGGGCGGAACCGACGGCGCCAGGCTGTC
>JAGDAX010000150.1 GCA_017848335.1 Clostridia bacterium
GACGGGCACGACGTCGAGCTCGTACACCCCCCGCAGCAGAACACCGACGGAGAGGACGGATGCTGCAGCTGCGGCCACCATCACCACGTCGCCGAGGTCGACGATGACGACGGTGACGAACACGGGCATGACCACGAACACGGGCACGGCCACGGGCACGACGGTGAGCACGAACACGGCCATCACCATAACCACGACGGCGAGGACGGAAGCTGCACCTGCGGCCACCATCACCACGACGACGATGACGACGAGGACGACGGTGACGAACACGGGCATGACCACGAACACGGGCACGGCCACCACGACCACGACGCCGACGAGATTTTCGCCAGCTGGGGCATCGAAAACACACGCAAATACACCGCCGAGGAGATCGCCTCAAAGCTTGAGGCGCTCCTTAACGAGGGCACCTACGGCATTATTCTGCGCGCCAAGGGCATCGTTCCCTCCAAGGACGGCCGCTGGATCCACTTTGACTACGTGCCCGGCGAGCCTGACGTGAGATTCGGCACCCCCGAGGTCACCGGAAGGCTTTGCGTCATCGGTTCGGAGATCAACAGGAAAGCTCTGGCGGAGCTCTTCGCGTGAAGCCCGCGGGCCCCGATCGTCGCGCATGGCGGAGCGGCATTGTCGCGCATTCCGGATCTGACGCACGTTCCGAAACTGCTGCACATGATTTGATTTAAGGAGGACGGCCATGGCTGAGATTCCCGTATACGTTTTTACAGGATTCCTGGGAGCGGGCAAGACCACTTTTATACAGAAGACCCTTGAGGACAAGCGCTTCAACAACGGCGTCAGCACGCTGGTGCTGCAGTGCGAGGACGGCGAGGAGGAGCTCGACCTTGAGCGGATGCCAAACAAGAAAAGCATTCACGTGGAGATGATCCGCGATCCCGAGGAGCTTAACGAGGTGTACCTTGAGGACCTCCTTCGGAAGCACCGCGCCCGCCGCGTTCTGGTGGAGTACAACGGCATGTGGCTCTTCACGAAATTCCTGGAGGCGATGCCCGACGGCTGGCTGATCTACCAGGAAGCCACCTTTGCGGACTGCGCCGACTATCTGGTCTACAACGCCAATATGCGCAACCTGGTGGGCGACAAGCTGAAGAACGCCGACATGATCATTTTCAACAACATCAAGGAGGGCGACGACCGGATGCCCTTCCACAAGGTGGTCCGTAGCATTTCCAAGCGCTGCAATATCATTTACAACTACGGCGACAGAATGGAGCCGGACGACATTCCGGATCCGCTGCCCTTCGACGTCAACGCCCCGGTGATCGAGATCGGGGACACCGACTACGGCGTCTGGTACGCGGATCTCAACGGCAAGGAGCAGGAATACGCCGGCAAGACCGTTCACTTCAAGGGCCTCGTGGCAAAGGCCGGCAAGCTCCCGCCCAACTGCTTCGTCATCGGCAGGCACATTATGACCTGCTGCGCCGAGGATATCGTTTTCGGCGGGCTGGCGTGCCGCTGGACGGGAGTCAACGCGCTGAAGCACCTCGACTGGGTCGAGCTCACCGCCAAAATCACGCTCGAGAAGAGCCGTATTTACAACAACGAAGAGGGGCCGATACTGAACGTTATCTCCTGCAGGAAGTGCGAGAAGCCGGAGCCGGAGGTCGTGTCGCTGGGCGGCTGAGCCCTGAGGCTTCCGCTGTCATTGCTATTCAAGTTCGGCTGGCCCGGCGCCCGGCATAGTGCGCCGGGTCATTCTTCGGTGAATAAAAAAACAAGCCGGCCCGCCCCGCATTTTGCGCAGGGATCAAGGGCCGGCCTTGTTTTTTTATTGGGCGGCGGCCCCGCGGGCCGCCGCCTGAAATCGATCATCAGTCTCTTATCTTATGGAAGCGATCACCGCAAAAGCCTCTTCCCAGTCGAAGGACGAGATCGCAGCCGCGCCGCCGCCTATCAAAACGACAAGCAGCCAGATAAAGTAGATGCCCAAGACCACCATCATAATAATACTGATTATGAGGGCAACTGTGGACAGTATTCCTGCCACCTTATTGCCGCCGGTAAGAGGCTGGCCCAGCTTTTTCACCTTGCCCTTTGCCACGATGGCTAAAATGAGACCGACAAGGCCCGAACTCGCAAGCGCAAGTGCCACGATGGACATGATAAGCGCGCCCTTGTCGAGGGCGGGAGCGGGCTCCGGGACCGGCTGGGCGTAAACGGGCTGCGTATAAACGGGCTCGGTGTAGGCAGGTTGCTCGGGCTGGGGAGCATATTCCTGCGCAACCTTGGACTCTACGGCAGTACCGCAGGAAGTGCAGAATCTTGCGCTGTCATCTAATTGAGCGCCGCAAACTGTGCAAAAAATCATAATACATTCTCCTGTTCTCTGTAAAATGGTCAAAATTTATGTCAGGGCAGAGCGCCCGGCATTTCTGTCATATCAGCGAAAACACCGACAGCAGCGCGTTATAGCTGGAGCTTTGCGAGGCGAAAATAATCGCCAAAAACGCCAGTAATTGCAAACCGTATATCATCAAAACGATCAAGGTCGTTACCACTCTGACCGCAGCAACAGGAATGGCGACTACGGAGAGTATCCACGCGATCTTGTTCTTGCCCCGATAAGGCATGCCGTTGCCGTTCTTTTTGGCCTTGGAAAGCCCGATAATACCCATAATGAGCCCCGCGACGGCAGTTATCGAACCGAAATACGCGAACGCAAGGGCCACTATGGCAAGGGGCAGATCGTCTTTGGGCGCCTCTGCGCGCTCAACGTTTCCGGCCGGGGAATATGAACCGCCTGTTTCGGCCATCGTTTCGGCCGCAGGCGCGGTGTCGGCAGAAGACACGGCAGGCACGGATGCGCCGGATGCGCCGGGGACTGTTTTTCCGCAATTCGTGCAGAACACTGCTCCTTCGATGACCTCAGCACCGCAATAAGGACAAAATACCATAAGCTACACCCTCCCGGCCCGGACGGAGCGTCTCCCCCGGACTAAACGTAATGATACCGAACGCATTGGCGCCAGACGCATTGATACTGAATGCACCGGTACCGAACGCGACGGTCACCTGCTGAATTACAAGCGTAATCACGCGCACGCGCAAGCTTTACCGCACGCGCAGAATCACAAGCCAGATCACGCGCAGGTCCTTACGGCCTCACAGACCATGCCTGCGGCGGTATTCCGCCATTGCCTCGGCCACGACCTCCCGCTCGTCGAAATGAACCGTGCGGTCCTTGAATATCTGTTCGGTCTCGTGACCTTTGCCCGCGAGAATTATCACGTCCCCGGGTCTGGCATTGAGAATACTATACCAGATTGCTTCCCTTCTGTCAACTATGCACACGTACGGCTTGCCCGTCCGGAGGGCTCCCTTCTCGATGTCGGCGACGATCCTGGCGGGGTCCTCTGTTCGCGGGTTGTCGGACGTGATTATCGTGAGATCCGCGTTATTTGCCGCCGTCTCACCCATAAGCTCACGCGGTCTGTTGCGGTCGCCGCCCGCCCCGAAAAGGAACACCGTGCGCTTCGCAAAGGGCTTCACCGCGCCCAGAATGTTGATGAAGCTGTCCGGGTTGTGGGCGTAATCGATCATCACCGTGAAGTCGGCCCCCGTGGGCACCACCTCCGCCTTGCCCTTCACCACCACGTCCGCCAGCGCCCCGACAATGGCATCCTCGCCGCACCCCAGAAGGTACGCCGCCGAAGCCGCCGCCATCGCGTTGTAAATGCTGAACTGACCGGGAATCCTGGTGGAAATATGCATTGTCGGGCAAAGCCCGGTAAGGTCGAAATCCACTCCGTCCTTGCGGTAGACGATATTGCGCGCCCGGAAGTCTGCAGGGCCCTCCGGGTTCTCCGGGCCCTCCGGGCAAGGCTCCCCCGCATCCTTCGCGCAGGGCTCTTCTGTGCAGGGCTCCTTCGCCGAGAACGTGTACAGCCTGCACCTGGCGCTTGCTTTTATTCTCGGGTACCACTCGCTGTCGCGGTTAAGCAGCCCCGCTTTGGCCATCCCGAAAAGCTTCGCCTTGCTGTCGGCGTAGTCCTCCATGTCCGGGTGCTCCGTGGTGCCGATGTGGTCGCGGCTGAGGTTCGTGAATATCCCCAGCTCGTACTCGCATCCGCCGACGCGCTCCAGCTTGAGGCCCTGGGACGACACCTCCATAACGCAGGAAGCGACCCCTTCGTCCGCCATTTCGGCCAGTAGCGGCTCCAGCACGTTTGCCTCAGGCGTTGTCCTTTCCGTGGGGATCACCCGCTCGCCGATCATATTGTACATGGTGCCCACCAGACCCGTCTTTTCGCCCTGACGGTCAAGAATACTCTTCAGCATAATGCTCGTGGTGGTCTTGCCCTTGGTGCCCGTGACGCCCACAAGACGCAGCCTCCCCGAAGGGTGCCCCCAGAATCTGTCCGACAGCATACCGAGGGCGTGCCTCGTCCCCTTCCGCGAGAATACCGCGGACAGCCTGCCCTCGCGGACAGCCTCGCTGTTTTCGTCGCAGAAGCGCTCAAAGAGATCCCTGTCCTGCATAACGACTGCCGCCGCTCCGCCTTCAACGGCCTTGCCCGCGAACGTGTGCCCGTCCACCGAGAAGCCCTTGATGCAAACGAAGCAGCACCCCGGAATGACGTCGGCCGTTGACGACACGATGCCGGTGATCTCCGCGTCCGGGCTGCCGCTGATCTCGTATGCGTTTTCTTCGGTTAAAAGATCGATAAGTTTCATGGATTGAGTCCTTTTTTTGTTAGTCGGGTCATGCGGCTGCAGGAGTGCCCGGCGCCGCTTCGCGGCAGCTACGGGACTCGAGTTATGGGATGCGAGCTATGGGATGTGAGTTATGGGACTCGGGTTGACGGTACGGAAGCGCTGCGCGGCTGCACGGTGCCGCTTCGCGGCCCAAGACGCAGCGCGGCCTTACTCCCCTAACTCGATCTCCCCCGGCTCCGCATTCCGCGACTTCATTATGATCACCGTGCCCTTGAGCACGTCCTCGCCCGGCTCGATGCTCTGCCAGGTGATTATGTCGCCTCCGCGGCAGTCCATATTGAGCTCCGCAGCGGAGATCACGTTCTGCGCCTCGCAGAGCGTCAGCCCCACCACGTTGGGCACCTTCACGTACCCCGGATCCGCCTCCTCGTCGTCGGTGAGGTAGAGCACCAGAGTGCCTTCGCGGGCCGTGTATACGCCGGCGGCCGGGTACTGTTTTTTCACCACGGCGTTGTCGGTGACGTCGCCCACCACCACGACGTTGTAGAGCCTCGAGCTGGTCTTGACCCAGTTCATGGCGTCGATGAAGGTCTGCCCCGTGAGGTCGTCCGCGTAATACACGTTCCTGACCTTCGCGAAGTCGTCCGCGGTGTAGATCTTCTTCACCTGCTTGTATTCCAGCACCTTCTTGATGATCTTGCCGGCGGCCCAGGCGCCCATTCGCGAGCCTGAGACGTCGCCCATTGTCGGGTGGTCAAGCATTACGACCACCACGATCTCGGGTCTGTCCGAGGGGGCCACGGCGCAGAAAGAGACCACGTACCTGCCGGTGCGCTGCGTGTCGACGGTTTCGGAGGTTCCGGTCTTGCCGGCCACCTTGTAGCCCGTGACGTAGGCTCTGCCGCCTGTGCCGATGGAGACAACGCCCTCGAGAAGGTTCAGCACGGTCTTGGAGGTCGAGCTCGAAATAACCTGGCGCACCTCCTTGGGCGGGAAGGATCTCGTCACGTTGCCGGACTCATCCATGAGAGCCTCCACCACCCGGGGCTCGTAAAGCGTGCCGCCGTTGGCGATAGCGCAATAAGCCGTTGCCAGTTGGATCGGTGTGATCGTGAAGCGCTGACCGAAAGCCGTGACCGCCAGGTCGATTTCCGACGGATCCGTGTGCATCAGACCCACCATTTCGC
The DNA here is from genome assembly GCA_017848335.1 of Clostridia bacterium. Taxonomy (GTDB): domain Bacteria; phylum Bacillota; class Clostridia; order UBA1212; family UBA1212; genus UBA1212. The sequence goes on from JAGDAX010000150.1 coordinate 5,871, forward strand.
CTGAGAGCAGTATATTCGTCTTGTTCATAAAGCCAAAGGCCCTCACGTAGCGATAATACGTTTCGACGCCGGTTCTGAGGGCGACTCTCGCCATGACCGGGTTGCAGGAATTTGCCACCGCGAGCCTGAAGGTCTCGTTGCCGTGTCCGTTGGTGGCGGCGCCCGTGGAGCAGTGGATGGTCCATCCTGCAAGGCTCAGCGGATCGTCGCTCACCGCCTCTTCAACGCCCACCACGTCCTCTTCGAGGGCAATGGAAGCCGTAAACGCCTTGAAGGTGGAGCCGGGCTCGTAAGCGCTCGAAAGCGCCCTGTTGCGCCATATGAAATCCTGCAGGAAGGAATTCCCGTCCGCGTCCTCCGGGGGCTCGTAGAAGTACTTTTGCTCAAGGCCTTCAGCCACCGTCATCGGATCGTTCAGGTCAAAGGACGGGTTTGAAGCCATGGCCAGCACGCTTCCGGTGGAAGGATCCATCACGATCACCGCGCCTCCTTCGAGGGCCCCGAAATCACGCACCGCCTCGTTCAGAACCTCTTCGGCAATGGCCTCAATGCCCGTGTCAATGGTGAGCCTGGCGCTGCTGCCGTTCTGCAGCTCCTCAATGACCTCGCGCATCTCTCCGGTGATCGCGTTGCCGTTCTGTTCAACGGTCGCCACGACCCGCCCGTCGCGGCCTGAAAGCTCGTCGTTAAGAGCCACCTCCACGCCGCACACAAGGCCCTTGTCGTCAACGCCCGTGAAGCCCAGCACGTGTGAGGCCAGCGACCCGTAAGGATAATACCTCGCGGTGTCCGAGTCCACGCTGATGCCCTTGAGCTTGTTGGCGGCCACCCAGGATTTCACTTCCTCGCCCTTCTCGACAGCCACGTCCGTGGCCACGTTCCAGTAGTTGCCCTCCTTGCGAAGGCCCTCGAGAAGCTTGTCGTAATCAAGCCCGAGAATATCCGCCAGGCCGCGCGCCACGAGCTTCCTGTAGTCCTCGAGGTCGCCGTCCTTGTACTTGTCGCTGCCGCCGTAGTCGTTGATCTCCTTGCGGGAGACCGAGACCGTGGCGGTGTCTATCGTGATGGCAAGCGCATTGCCGTTGGTGTCGTAAATATTGCCCCGCTTGGCCTTGGTGACGAAGGTCCTGTTCTGCACCTCGTAAGCCTCGCGCTTGTACTTCGGGCCCTTCAATATCATCAGATACCCGTAGTAAACCACAAGAAAGCCCAGTATGACGCAGATCACTGTCCTTACCACACGGACCCTCTTGACGGCCTTTTCGGAGAACTCGCCTGTCTCGGGCTTCTGGATCCAGATGAGCCTTTTGAACACCTCGAGAAGGCTGCCGAAGAACTTTTTAAAGGCATTTTTGATTTTTTCTTTGAAGGGCGGCTTGGGCTCCTTCGGGCGGTCGGAACCGGTGTTTTCCATACGTTCCTCGGGTGGGTAAAATCAATGCGCGTCAGGCGGAGGCTGAGTGCCGTCCGCGCGTTCCGCGCGAGTTATGGCCTGTGAGTTATTGGCTGTGGGGCCGGAGTTATTGGCTGTGGGGCCGGAGTTATGAGCTATGGGGCCGGAGTTATTAGTCTTCCGCTGTGCGGATTACGACTCATTCAGCAGCTGCCGGACTCTGACCTCCGGCCTCTTGCCTCCGGCCTTGCAGCAGCCTTTAATCGCCCCTCATCTCCGGTCCTCATCCCCCATAAACAAAACGGAAGCCACTGACTCGCGGGGACTTCCGTTTAGTTGTCGATTTCCTTGTAGCTGAAGCGCCCCAGGAATTCCCTGAGTCCTTCAAGGAAACCGGTGTCGCTCCCTGCTGCTTCATCCTCGGCGCCGGAATAAACGCTCGTGAAGTCACTGCTCGAAAGGTCTATCTCGACGGCGTTCTTCTGGGTGGCCCGGAC
>JAGDAX010000151.1 GCA_017848335.1 Clostridia bacterium
CGGCGGAAATGCCCCAGGCCCCCGAAGCTCCTGCGGACGACGCCTCCGTCGAGGAGAAGGACGCATACGCGACAATGCTTGCCGAATACGAGACGAAGCGTGCCGAGTACAAGGCCCTGGAGGCTCAGCACTACGAGAAATTCCGCTCCGTGTTCGAGGAGGACAAGAACTCCTTCTCCGTCAAGACCATCCGCTACTTGCTTCTTTCAAAGACCGACGCGGAAGGCAACGCCCTCAGCGAGGATGAGATCGCCGCCAAGCGGGCGAAGGCTGAGTCATATATCGCGCTGGTGGAGGGCGGTCACGAGTTTGAAGGCATCGTTAAGGGCTTCTCCGAGTCCGCCAGCGCGGCCAGCGACTATGGCCTTGCCGACGTGTGCTTCTACGGCGAGAACATAAACAATATTCCCGCGAAGCTCATTGACTGGGCGGTCGAAACCGAGGAGTTCTCCGACAAGCCCGTCATCGTCGAATCTGCCGACGCCATCTACCTGGTGATGCTCTGCGGCATTACTGATTTCGACAAGACCACAGGAATCGTTGCCGATGACATAACCGTGAATCCCGACGAGATAAGGCGTTCCGTCGAGTACGATTTTCTCGCCCGCGAATACAACGAGTTCATCGAGTCCAAAATGAAAGAGGACAAATATGCGGCCACCGACGTGAACCGCGAGCTGATGGAGGACCTGGCGACGAGATATCTGGAATACGACGTGACGAGTCTGGATATTGAGGAATAGTGAGTTGGTTAGAGAGATATGAGTGCCAAGGGAAGGCAAGAGGCAAGATGCCGGAGGCCATCCGTGCGTGACGCGCGAGTTATGTGACGGGAGTTATGTGACTCGGGTCGTGAGTTGACAGTTCCGAGAGCGCTGCGCGCGGGCTTGGGCTGTGAGCTGCGGGTTTGCTGTGCGGTGGCAGAGAGGCCTGCGCGGACGCGCGCGGGAGGTTTATATGAACGAAATTCCAACCGAATCGCTAACCCCTGAGGAGCTTGCAAAGCAGGCGGACAGGATGCGCAAAAAGTCAATGCAGCATCTTCTCAGTCTTACGCGCAAGGCGGTGCAGGATTACGACATGATTCCGGAAGGCGGCAGGGTGTGCGTGGGTATTTCGGGCGGCAAGGACTCGATGGCCCTGGTGACGGTGCTGGAGATGCTCAGCAGGTTTTACCCCAGGAAGTTCAGCGTGTGCGCCGTTTCGGTCGACGTGGGCTTTGACAATATGGACTTCGGGGCCATTTCGGATTATTTGGCCGGAATCGGCGTGCCCTATGAGATAGTTAAGACGCAGATCAGCGAGATCGTTTTCGACCTGAGGCAGGAGAAAAATCCGTGTGCGCTCTGTGCCAATCTGAGGCGGGGGGCGCTTAATGATTACGCCCGCAGGATGGGGGCGTCGCTGGTGGCGCTTGGACATCACCGGGATGATATTATCGAGACTGCGTTCCTGAGCCTGTCCTATGAGGGACGGTTTTACTGCTTTCAGCCGTGCACGTTCCTGGAAAGAAGCGGCGTCACGGTGATAAGGCCCTTTATTTACGTGCCCGAGGCCGACGTGCGGAGCTTCGTGCGGCTTCACGGTATTCCGGTGCTTAAAAGCCCCTGTCCGATGGACAAGACCAGCAAGCGTGCGGAGATCAAGAAGATCCTTCACGAGATGAACGCGCGGAATCCCATATTGAGGGACAATATTTTCGGGGCGGTCAAGAGAGGGCTGTGGGACCGCGAGGACGGCTGAAGAGGGCGGAGCGTCCCGATCGGGGGCGGCGCACAATGCGGACTTCGCGATCAATGCGGAACTGCGAGCCCTGCGAAAACGAGCGCACTCCGGACGCTGCGATCAACGCGGAAGCTGCGGACGCAGCGAAAAATGCGGAAGCTGCAGAGAATTGCATTCCGCTCGGAATTGAAGAATCTTATGGAAAAGAAAATTTACGGAAATACAGACAAACTGAGAAAGAATCTCCTGGAGTACCTGGAGAGCTTTTTGGACAATATTTACGCGCCCGGAGAATTCCTCCCGCCGGAGATCGAGCAGATGCTTGTCATCGCCACCTCGGAGACGGGAATGGAATTCGCGGTGTTTTTGAACCGCAAAAACAGAGTCACCGCCATATGCGCCGGCAGCAGCGAGAGCGTATCGCTGGAGGGCTTTGAGGATACGAGGCGCGGCGAGAAGAGGCTTTCGGGCATAAGGCTTTGGCATACGCACCCCAACGGTTCGTCAAGGCCGTCGGACGTGGACGTTTCGAGCCTCAAGAGCCAGCGGCTTGACGCCTGCGGAGTCATCGGCGTCAACACGGAAGAGGAGCGGGCCACGGGCTATTCGGTGACGCTTCCGCTCAGGGACGCGGACGGTCTCTTTACGGAGTCCGAGACAGTGGGGCCTTATATTCCGGGGCGGGCGAAGTATTTCAACAGCCTTTTTGACAGGCTTGTGGAAATAGACGGAGAGGCTGCCGATTTCGCGGCGCACATAGTGAGCGAACACAGGGAGCGGGCCATATTGTGCGGCGTGGTGCTGCCTGAGGATGAGAAGCTTTTTGCGGACGGGTCGCCTCTTGCCGAGCTTGCGGAGCTGGCCGATACCGCCGGAGCGCTGGTGGTGGGAGAATTCACGCAGAAGCGGCCTTCTTTTGATTCACGGTACTATATCGGCAAGGGCATTGCCGAGGATATTTCGCTGAGAAGGCAGGCTCTGAACGCGACGCTGCTCATATTGGACGACGAGGTCAGCGCGGGCGTGGCGGCGAATCTGGAGGAATTGACGGGCCTTCGCGTGGTGGACAGGACTATGCTCATACTGGATATTTTTGCGCAGAGGGCGAGGTCTCGCGAGGGCAAGCTTCAGGTGGAGCTGGCGCAGCAGAAATACATGCTGCCGAGGCTTATAGGGCTTGGGAAAAGTCTTTCGAGGCTCGGCGGCGGCATCGGCACCAGGGGCCCCGGAGAGAGCAAGCTCACGTCGGACCGCAACCACATCAGGCGCAGGATCGCCTATCTGGAGGAGGAGCTGCGCAAGGTGACGGTCAGCCGCGGAACGCTTCGCAAGGAGAGACACAAAAAGGGCACGCCGCAGGTGGCGGTGGTCGGTTACACCAATGCCGGCAAGTCCACGCTCGTGAATCTGCTCTGCGACAGCGATATTTTCGCGGAGGATATGCTTTTCGCGACGCTGGATCCGTCGGTGAGACGGCTTGCCACGGAGGACAACAGGGACATTCTGCTCATTGACACGGTCGGCTTCATAAGGAAGCTGCCCACCAAGCTGGTGGAGGCCTTCAAATCCACGCTGGAGGAGCTGAAATACGCGGATCTGCTGCTGCACGTGTCGGACGGCAGCGCGGAGGATATTGAGGAGCACCGCCGCGTGGTCAACCGGCTTATTGACGAGCTGGAGGCGGGGAACAAGCCCTGCTTTGAGGTGATAAACAAGATCGACAAGGTCGCAGGGGGAGAGGCCGCAGGGGGTTCCGAGGCTTTAAATCATGCCGGGAATACCGGAGGCTCCGATGCTTCCGTTGATTCCCGTGCGGGCGAAGGCGATTCAGGGAGAGAAGGAAATCTGCCGGAGGCCGTGAACTTCTCGGGAGATCTTCGGGAGGCTGCGGACTTCGCGGGAAATCTGCCGGAGCCGGTGCCGTTTGCGGACAAAACCTTTTACGTCAGCGCCAGGACGGGCGAGGGAGTGCCCGAGCTCAAGAAGGCAATTATCGAATTTTTTGAGGGCGACAAGGTGACGTGCGAGCTTCTGATTCCCTACGACAAGGGCGCGCTGCTATCGTACGTGCACGAGAACGGCGAAATCAAGGCCGAGGAATATACCGCCGGCGGGGTCAGGCTCGAAGCGGTGATCGATAAGAGATATCTGAAAGAGGAGCTTTTGGCTTACAAGGCGAAGTGAGCCGAAGCCGTGAAGATTAAAAAGACGCAAAGCGGTTTTGAAGCAATGCAAGCGGATCAAGTGACGCAAAGCGTGACGAAGCTTTTTGCGGCGAAGGGGGACACAAAAGACGATGACTAAATTGCTGGTTCTTTTTGGAGGGCAGTCGACGGAGCATGAGATTTCGTGTCTTTCCGCCTATTCGGTGCTGAAGAACGCCGACCGCACGAGGTTTGTTGTCCGGGCGACGGGCATTACGCGCGAAGGCGATTTTATTCCTGCGGACGGTATTCCGCTCGAGGACATCAGGGACGGGCACTGGAAAAAGCTCAAAACCGCCGGGACGACGGGCATTGCCGCCGGCATCGAGAGCCTTCGCTGGGCTGACGTGGTTTTTCCGGTGATGCACGGCATTATGGCGGAGGACGGAACTGTGCAGGGGCTTCTGTCGGTGCTCGGGAAGCCCTTCGTGGGCCCCGGCGTGCTTTCGTCGGCACTCTGTATGGACAAGGTCTACGCCAAGATTATCCTTCGCGAGTACGGAATTCCGGTGGTGAAGGGCGTGTCCGTCGACAGGAGCGAGCTTGGAGATTTTGCCTCCGTAAAGGCAAAAATCCTGGCGGCCACGGGCGTGCCCTGCTTCGTCAAGCCCTCGAATTCGGGGTCCAGCGTGGGCGCTTCAAGGGTACTGTCGGAGGACGGGCTCGAGGCGGCGGTGAGAGAGGCCGCGCAATACGACCGCAGGGTATTGGTGGAGGAATATATCAGGGGCAAGGAGGTCGAATGCGCCGTGCTGGGAAATGACGATCCCGCGGCGACAGTTCCCGGTGAGATCGTTTCCACCGCGGATTTTTACGACTACGACGACAAGTATATTAACGGCACCAGTTCGACACGCATTCCTGCCGACATTCCGGAGGCGGCCAGGCAGAAAATACGCGAAATCGCGGTGAAGGCCTTCAAGGCGCTTGACTGCAAGGGCCTTGCGCGGGTAGACTTTTTCTACGAGCCCGAAAGCGGCAGGATCTTCGTCAACGAGCTCAATACGATTCCCGGGTTCACCGAGATCAGCATGTACTCCAAAATGTGGGAGCACGAAGGCGTCCCCATGAAGGAGCTCATCACAAGGCTTGTGGAGCTGGGCGTCGAGAATTTCCGCGAGAATAAAAGAAAAGTTGACTGATTGCGGCGCGGTTTTTAGGCGCGGGTTTCCGGGCGAATTACCTGCGCGGTTTGGCGCGGGTTTCCGGGCGAATTACCTGCGCGGTCTATCGGCGCTGGTTACGGGATTATTATGCAATGGCCGGTTTAATTGACGAATCGAAAAATATGATTTTTTCC
>JAGDAX010000152.1 GCA_017848335.1 Clostridia bacterium
GAAGCACAGCAGGGCGATGAGTGTTGAAGACGCTGCCGTCAGCCAGAACATTAATTCATGAAATGAAAACAGGATACTCGTTGTGAATATGCTGTCGGATGCAAGAATTTTTTTCATTGTTTCGGCGTCATTGTATCCTTCAAGCACGTTTTCGATCCGATAAAACGTGCTTCTAAAGACCGACGTTGCGTAATCGTCAGACTCGTAGAACTTACATAGCTTCTCTTTGGCATCATTGTCGAACAGCCGCGCTCTGTCCCCTGTGCTTACTTCATATTCCTTCAGGAACGAATAAAGCATGCCATCCGGAAAAGAGCCCAGTGATCTATCAAAGGGATCAAACGAGCGACTGTATATGAAAAGTATCGTAAATATCAGCAAAATTAAAACGATTCGTGACACCGTGATACTTTTCTTTATTTCATACAAACCCAATCGTATTTTTTGCATAAGAAAAGCTGTCAAACGTTGTAGATCCTATAAAACAAATAGTGCGTTTCATGCCCGGCTCCTTGGTTGTCATACTCGTAATAGTATTGAACACCGAAAGGAACCGAAGTTTGGCTTGCGTCATGGTTAAGCTCGGGCCCGATACCGTCTTTTCGAACAACTTTAGAATATGTATATTCTGCGCTGTAAAAAGTCAGTACGGCCATGCTGTAAGCGGTATTTGAAAAACAATCCACAAGTGCTCTATAATTCTTAAAAATAAGAAAGTTTTGCACCTCATACTTGCACTCAAGTCTGCCATCGCGGTAGGGATCCGTTAATGTTATAAAAGTATTCCCGTTGTTTATCGTGGCTCTGAGATTATATCCCGCCTTTAAGTTCGAGGGAAAATCATTCCAAACAGCGAAAGACTGAACCGACGAGAGAACGATCATCACTAACACTAAGAATAGAAGAAATAGTTTTTTCATAAATAGAACCTCCATAATGAGTTATTTTTGCGGCAGCAACAATATGGCCATTCATTGCTGCGGCCGTCTGAATAAATTATAACCCGGGTGGTTCGAGCCAGTCAAACCTGAAAATCGGCGAAATTTCCGGGATTTTGTGGTGTTTTCTCGCGTTTTCTCTCTTTTTCTTTGTTTTTCTCACTTTTTCGTTTTTTTTTGGAGGCTTTTGTTGCCGCAGGATCGCTGCTTAAAGGAGTGATTATAAGGGATTTTCCGACATTTACCCGATTTTACCTGAATTTCCGGATTATACGTGTAATACCTGCGATTTGCGTTTCTGGATCGCGCGATAATAATTTTTCCCGAATCATGGAAAATGGCCCGTGCGGAACCGGATGGAAGCGTGTTATCGGGCACGGTATTCTGTACGGCGGAGCGAGCTTTTAAGCGAAGTTTTAGCCCGCGTTTGATCCCGCGTTTGATTAATGTTTGATCGGCTCTATCAGTGTTTTATCGGCGGCTCAACCTTGACAAAACACGGCTTTTCATAGTAAAATAAACGATTGGGAAGGCCTTTTCGGGCCAAACAAACAGCGGCGAAAAAGGTGATAGATTTATGGCAAAAGCTGTATCAAAGGACAGAGAGGCGCGGATCGAGGCCGTGCGCAAATTTATGGCGGACAGCGGTATTGACGGGCTTGTGGTCGACTCCTGGCAAAACGTTTTTTACCTCAGCGGATTCAGCGGCTTTGGGGACGCGACGCTTCTGGTCACGCCCGCATCGCTTTGCATTATCACGGATTCCCGGTACTACGTGCAGGCTGAGGAGCAGGCCGGTGATTTTGAGCTGGTCAAGGGCCATTGCCGCGACCTTAACCTGATGAAGGGTCTTGTCGCGCGCGAGGGCTGCCGGACCGTGGGGTTTGAGAACCTTGCGGTGCGCTACAATGCCTACGAGAATTATTACACAAAGCTCGAGGCGGAGCTGAAGCCCATCGGCAACTTTTTCCTGACGCAGAGGCGCGTCAAGACACCCGAGGAGATCGCCCGCGTTGAGGCGGCCTGCGACCTGGCTTCCGAGGCGCTCGTGAAGACGCTCCCGTACGTCAAGCCGGGCGTTACCGAGATAGAGGTGGCCGCGAGGCTCGAATATGAAATGAGAAAGCTGGGCGCCGACAAGCCGTCCTTTGAGACGATTATCGCGTCGGGCGTGAGAGGCTCCATGCCACACGGCACGGCCACCGCCAAGGTGATCGAGAAGGGCGACGGCGTCACGATCGACTTCGGCGCATTCTACAAGGGCATGTGCTCCGATATGACCAGGACGGTGTTCGTGGGCGAGCCTTCGGCTAAATTAAGGGAAATTTACGGGATCGTGAAGGAGGCCCAGGAGGCCGCCATTGACGGATACAAGCCCGGTATGAAGGGCGGGGACCTGGACAGGATCGCCAGGGACGTGATCGTGTCCGGCGGATACGGTGACTTTTTCGGCCATGGGCTGGGCCACGGCGTGGGTATCGACATTCACGAGGACGTGCCGGTTTCGACCGGAAGCGAGCTGGTGCTGACCCCCGGAATGGTTTTCAGCATCGAGCCGGGCATATACGTTCCCGATTTGGGCGGCGTCAGGATCGAGGATCTTGTCACTATCGAGGACGGCAAGCTGAGGCGTGTCACCAAGTCGCCGACGACGGAGCTTACGGTGCTTTGAGCGCAGATGCGAGAGGTGACAGTGCCTTGAGCGCGGCAAGAGCTTGCGGCGCTTTGACTGCGGACGTGAGAGAATGCGGCGCTTTGACTGCGGACGTGAGAGCTTGCGGCGCTTTGAAGGCCGTGGGACGGTTATCGGCGGTTCGCCGACGGCAGCAGACAGCCTCAGGGAGTTCGTGGAAAACTGAACGCGGTTCGCGGATCGCGGCCGCGGAGGCTTATCCGGAGGCTTTTTCAGCAGAGGCTTTTGAAATAAGGGCTGATTCAATGGTACGAGTAATTGCCGGCAGCGCCCGGGGACGGAAAATCAAAACGCTTGACAGCGAGGATACGAAGCCGACCCTCGACAGGGTGAAGGAGGCCATGTTCAGCATGGTGTCGCCTTATATTGCGGGGGCGAAGGTGCTGGATCTTTTTTCGGGCAACGGAAGCCTCGGTATTGAGGCGCTCAGCAGGGGCGCGGACCATTGCCTTATGAACGACAGGACGTCTGCCTGCGCGAAGCTTATTCGCGAGAATCTCGTGACTCTCGGGTTTGAGAGCCGTGCCGAGGTGGTGTGCGACGACTTTTCGGCAGCCATTGGTATTGCCGCGCGGAAGCCCTTCCGGTACGACCTCATATTGATGGACCCGCCCTACCGGCAGGGTCTGATCGGGAAGGCGCTCTCGCAGAAGCAGATGCAGAAGCTGGCGCGGACGGAGGGTGAGGACGGTCTGAGAGCGACGGTCGCTCTTTGCGAGCACGGGGCGGATGAAGATATTGCAGAGCAATACGGCGGCTTCGTGAAAATCAAGTCCAGGAAGTACGGCACAGTAGGAGTGACTTTGTTCGAGTTTTGCGGTGAAAAGCCGGGCGGCGGCCGGGATTGACGGGCGAGACGGCGAAATGACGGGCGAAGGCCAGTGGAACCGGGGAAATCAGCGGGAAACGGCTGGGAAAACCCGGGGAAATCAGCGGAAAACAGCGGGGAATATTGATGGGAAAAGAAAAAATAAGAATCGGCGTATATCCGGGAAGCTTTGACCCGTTGACTAACGGGCATTTGGATATTATAATGAGAGCGTCCAAGCTCTTTGATTTGCTTATTGTAGGCATTTTGAAGAACGACAGCAAACAGGCCGTTTTTACGATGGAGGAGCGCGTTTCGCAGATCGAGCGCTGTACCGCGGACCTTAAGAACGTGAAGGTCGAAATGTTTAAGGGCCTGCTGGTGGATTTCGTCAGGGAGAAGAAGGCCGGCACCATTGTGAGGGGTCTGAGAGCCGTATCGGATTACGAGTACGAGCTGCAGATGGCTATGCTCAACAAGCACATGAGCCCCGAGGTGGATACGATCTTCTTTATGACGGACATTCACAATTCGTTCCTGAGCTCCAGTGTCATAAAGGACATTGCGCAGCACGGCGGGAACATTCGCGGGCTTGTGCCTGATGAGATCGTGGACGAGATCTACGCGAAATTGATGGTGAAGGACTGACGCTGCCGGACGGGACTGAAGGCGACGTTTGAGATAGATTTTTGCAATGAAATTATGTAAGCGTGCCGGCGTGTTGAGGCCGCGCCGCGAATCAGTGACCGAAGGAGTTTTATTATGTCAGAGATGCGTTACGTTGAAGAGAAAGAAAGACTGAACAATTACATTGATAATCTCGAAAAACTGAAGGAATTTGTGGACAGTGCCAAAGAGGGCGGCCTTCTCAGCAGAGGCAAGGGAACCATTGACAATTTCGACGAATTCAAGTCGATCGTAGAAGACCTGGTCAATGACAGGCCCGTGGTGCTCGAGAGAGCGAAGCAGATGGTGGACAACACGGAGAGCATTCTTTCTGCGGCCAAGCAGCATAAGATCGACAGCGAGGCCAAGATCGAGAAGATCCGCAAGGACATCGAGGACAAGCAGGCTTCGACGGCCGAGGCTTGCGAGATGGCTCTGAGATCCGCCAGAGAGCAGGGCGAGCAGGAGAAGGAGAGAATTATCGCGGAAGCAAACGCAGGAGCTGACAGCATTATCGAGGACGCCAAGGTGAGGGCCGCGCAGCTGGTGGACGCCAACGCGATCACGGTTACCGCCAAGACGCAGGCCGAGAACCTTCTGAGAGCCACCAAGAACGACGCCGACGCGTATTCCAACGCGGTGAGAGAGGAAGCCAACAAGTACTCCGCCGAGGTACGCGAGGAGGCCGAGGCTTACAGAAGGGGCGTTATCCAGAAGCTTGAAAAGATCGTGGTCGACAACCTGAAGAGGATCGACGAGGCATACAAGTCCCTTGAGGACAGGATTTCCGACGCTCACGCCGACATCGCCAAGGAGCACGAGATATTCAGGTCGCAGTTCTCCGGCGGACAGCAGTGATCGGGCGCGGCAATAGACTCCGGGGCTTTCGGTGACCGGCGGATGCGGCTTTTAGCGGATGGCCGGGCGGCTCTTATTGAAGCTTTAACGTATTAAAGTATCGGGAAATCAGGCAGGGAAGCAAATGCGTTTGCGGGTTGCTTCCTTGTTTGGGATATGTCGGAGGCTGCAAGCCGGGCGTTATTGGGCCGGGCGTGTTGTGCCTGCTGTAGTAGCGCGGACGCGGCAAGTCGGGCGCAGTAAGCCCGGTATGGTACGCCGGGTGTTTTGAGCCGGGATTATTGACGGGCTTATCGAGGGGTGGATTTTGGCGAGATTTTTTGTGCCTGCGGAAAATATTGACCCGGACAGGGGCGAAATCCTGATAAAAGGCACGGACTGCCACCATCTCAAGAACGTACTCCGCAAGAAGCCCGGCGACGAGCTTTCGCTTTGCGGGAGCGACGGCAGCACGTACAGCTGCAAAATATTGTCCTTCGGAAGGGACGCCGCGGTTTGTGAGATTCTCGGCGTTTCGGAAGGAAGCTGCGAGCCTCTGGTGCCGGTGGTGCTGTTCCAGGGGGTGCCCAAGGGCGACAGGATGGAGCTCATTATCCAAAAATGCGTCGAGCTGGGCGTGAGCAGTATCGTGCCCGTGATAACGGAGCACACTGTGGTAAAGCTTGCGGACGCCCGGGACAGGGAACACAAGCAGAACCGCTGGCAGAAGATCTCCGCGGAGGCCGCCAAGCAGTCGGGCAGGAATATTGTTCCTCCCGTGGGCGAAGTGACCGGCTTCAGCGGCATATTTGAGGCGGTGCCGGAGGGGTGGCTCAAGGTGATTCCTTACGAGAATGAGGAGACGCTGTCGCTCAAGGAATGCCTCAGAGGGAGCCTCGAAGGCGCGGGCCCTCAAGGCGCGGCGCCCCGCACAGGAAACGGCGCAGGCTCTGAAGGCGCGGCGCCCCGCACAGGAAACGGCGCAGGCTCTGAAGGCGCAGGCTCTGAAGAAAGCGCCGCGCTTAGATCAGGCAGCGGCGGAAGTGCGGAGCCGGACGGGAGAGGCCCTGCCGGAATTGCTTTTATTATCGGGCCGGAGGGCGGCTTCTCGGAGGCGGAGGTAAAGGCCGCGGCGGCGAACGGCTTCATCCCGGTGACGCTGGGGAAGCGCATTCTGAGAACGGAGACCGCGGGAATCGCGGTGCTGGCGGCGATAAGATACGAGCTGGGCGACTGATCTACGGCCGCGAAGGCTCTTATCGGGCCCGGCGGAAAATTCACTTAAAACAGGGTACAAAAGATGGCAGCAGGCAAAAAAGAATTTAACACTGACCAAATAAAAGAAATCGCCGGTAAGGTCCTCAAAATACTGGGGCGTGTGCTGGCTTGTGTCGTTGCCGTCGCAGTAATCGTCTCCGTGACGTTGGTGGCGGCGATTTATATTATTTCGAAGGGCAGCTCCACGGTGGTGCGCGACATGTTCGTGACCACGATGGTGGACACCGGCGCGCTGGATTTTTGCGCCTATATGTTCCTTTCGGACGAAGAGGTCGACGAGATCCTCAAGAGCAACGAGATCATTGTGCCTGAGGGCAGGACGGACACCACGCTCATCGTGACCGGCGACGGCGGCTCGGAGCCGGATCCTGAGCAGCAGATCATTGACGAGAAGCAGGGCGTTGTTTACGACGAGGACGGCGTGTGCCTCATTGACCTTAGGGGCAAGACCTACGTGGGGAAGCTTTTGATCGTGAAGGACCCGTCAAGAGTGTCCGTGGCGGGCCTCGACAAGTACGGCGAGGGCATTGTGGGAAAATCCACCGAGCAGATGGCCAAGGACGAGGACGCCTTCGCGGCGATCAACGGCGGCGGCTACCGCGAGATGTCGGACTACAGGACCGGCGGCTACCCGGAAGGGCGCGACGGCGAGGGGATCGTTATCATTGACGGGGAGCTCAAATGGGGGAGCCTCGGCAGGGTGTACGAGCTTATCGGGTTTGACAAAAACAACATACTGCACGTGGACAATATGACCGGCAAGGAAGCAATGGACATAGGCATCAGAGACGCGGTGAACTGGGGGCCTGTGCTCGTGAAGAACGGCGAGCCCTGCGTGATTCCTTCGTCCGCGGGAAATATCGGCTTCCACCCCAGGACGGCCATCGGGCAGCGTGCGGACGGCTCGGTCATGCTTGTGATCATTGACGGGCGCCAGTCGCACAGCCTTGGCGCGGCATACGAGGATCTGATCGAGATCTTTATGAGATACGAAGCGGTGAACGCGGCGAATCTTGACGGCGGAATGTCCTCTTACATGGTTTACAAGGGAGAGGTCATTACTTCGCCTTATATGCTTTATTTCAACGGCCGCAGGACGGTGGCCACGAGCTTTATTGTGTCAAAGCAGAAGGGCTGACGGGATTCATCATGGAGGAGCAGGATGGCTGCCAGAAACAACAGTAACGCTGCCAATAGTAACAGTAACGCTGCCAAAAGTAACAGTAACGCTGCCAAAAGTAACAGGAACGCGCAAAAACAGAAGGGGAATCTTTTCTGGAAAATTTTCGCCGTATCAGTGGTGCTTCTCTGCATCCTTATGGCGGTGCTTCTGCGCATCGGCTATAAGGTCATGATGGATTACGACGAGAGCCAGAGCTTCCCCTTCAGGAAGTCCAACGAGATCGCGGACGCACTGTCGGCAGGCGACTACAGCGTGATCCTGGGCACGGAGGAGTCCCCCAACGCCCTTTATTTCGAGAAGGACGAATACCTGGAGAGCATTACCGCGGCCATTGCCGAAGCGGGCGGCGTCACCGTCACCAGAGGCTTTTCCTACGACCGGTTTGAGAGCCCGATTTTCGACCTGAAGGCCGGCAGCGAAAAGATCGCGTCCGTGGAATTTGTGCGCAGTGAGGCCAAAAGCAAGTACGGCTTCGACCGCTACGAGCTCAGGAATATCAAGCCCCTCGTGAAGGGCAGCTACGGAATAAAGGTGCTTCTGCCCGACAATTGCGGCCTGTTCATTAACGAGACGCACGTTCCCGCGGGCTTCAAGACGGGTGACGTCGTGGAGGTGACCGCTGCGGGGGATTCGATTGGTGCGCTCAGCGGAGAGACCGCCGCGACCGCGCTGGAATATTATTTTGTGGACGGCCTCACCACCGCCCCGGAGCCTGTCATCAGGTACGAGGACACGGGAGCTGCCGCGGAAACGGTCTACAGCGAGGAATACGGCGCCTGGACCGTGAAGACCTACGAATTCTCGGTGTCGCTGCCCTCGAATTACAGGCTTCTCGTGAACGGCCGGGACGTGACCGGCGACGAGCGTTTCATTGCCGGGCGCGGCAAGCCCATTGACGGGCTCAAGGACGTGATGAAATATATGTCCGGGGAAATTTACGTGGACGAATACCGTTTTTCCGGCATTCGCGACATGTCTGCCGTGACGGTTGAGGCCACCGACTTCAGGGGAGGCTCCGTGACGCCCGCAAAGAACAGCTTGGGCAACGTCTTTACCTTCGCTCCGGGACTTCGCCCGGCGAATTACAGCGACTTCGGCATCAGCGAGGATTACCTTTTCGAGCGGGCCATCGGGTACGCGAAGTTCGTCAACAACGACGGCAGCTTCTGGGACGTGTTCAGCAAGTACGTGAAGAAGGACACGCCGATGTACAAGGAGCTGGAGGACTTCTGGGTGGTGTTCACGCCGCACAATTCCTACTGGATCGAGGACAAAAAGGTGGACGAGGTCGCTTTCTTCTCCGACGAGATGTTCAAGGCCACGGTGTCCTTCGAGTACTGGATCAAGGGATACAACCACCAGACCGACAACGTGAAGGGCTACCCAACCACCGTGTCGTTTTGGTACCTCAAGACCGGCGACGGTTACAGGATCGTGGATTACTCGCTGGGCGGCTGATCGCACGGCCTGGCTTAGGGCTTTTGGAGAAGCCCGGGCGGCTGACTGGGCGGCTGATTGCACGGCTGAGCCGGTGGGCCTATGGACTTATTGATTTCTTTTGAAGGTGATTGGATTGAAAAGAACAACAAGGATTTTTGCCTGTATGATCATATTCGCGATAATGGCGGCGGCATTCGCGGGCTGCTCCAAGGGCACCGGCGGAACCGGCAATACACCGCAGCCGTTCGTGCCCGAGACCGCCCCCAACGGCGCACTGATAATCTATTCCGAGAATCAGTTTTACATTCAGGTGGGCGAAAAGCGCATATACTCAGGCGGCACTGCGGAGCAGCTTTTGAAAGACCTTGAGGCAGCGGGGCAAAAGCCGCTGTCTGTCGACGAGGCAGAGAGCTGCCTTTTTGAGGGCAAGGACGTTACGTACCACTTTTCCTTCGGCGACGTCTTTACGTTCCCCGCGGAGGACGGGTCCGGCAATATTGTTGACGAAATTTACGTGACCGGCAATGGCGCGGCTTCCATGGGCGGCATAAAGGTCGGCGATCCCAAGTATTACGTGACGGCGGTCTTCGGCGGCGCATATTTTAATAACGGCGAGAATATGATGGTCTACACCGCTTCGGGCGATCCCGCCAGGAAGGACGTCGAAAAGCAGCTGTACTTCTATATCGAGGACGGCGTCGTGACCGGCATAGGCTTGCTGGAGAATCTGTACCACGCGGAAGCGTGAGCTTGCGGCGGTAACGTGATTGCGCGGATCGAAAGCGTGATATCGCGGTTTAAGCCGGGAGTCTGAGCATTTGGAAACAGGCGGCCTGAGGATTACGGCCTTAAAATTACGGCCCGCGGCCCGATCATCGGAGGAAAAATGGTTTTCAGCAGTCAGATTTTTGTTTTTATTTTTCTGCCGCTGACTATCCTTCTCGGCTGCGGGGCGCTTGTTATCGGCAGGAACAGGCCCGGCGCGGTCAAGGCGTCCAACGCTTTTCTGCTGCTGGCAAGTCTCATATTTTATGCCTGGGGAGAGCCTCTCTACGTATTCCTTCTGATCGCAGAGACGCTCTTTTGCTTTTTCATGGCGCTTTTGATGGAGAGCGCGCCCGGGCTCCGGAAGCTGTGGCTTGCGGGCGCGCTGCTGGCCGTCCTCGGGACGCTCTGCTTTTTCAAATATTCCGCATTTCTCACGGGAATCGCCGCCGGCTTCCTGCCGCTGGGCGCATTGTACGGCACACTGTCGAAGGTGGCCCTGCCGCTGGGGATTTCATTTTACAGCTTTCAGCTGATGTCCTACTTCATAGACGTTTACAGGGGCAGGATCGCGCCGCAAAGGAACATCCTGCGGCTTCTTCTGTACGTTTCGTTTTTTCCGCAGCTGGTGGCGGGGCCCATCGTCAAGTATTCCGACGTGGAAAATATGCTTACGGGGCGGCGTTTTGAGATCACGGAGGCGGCCTTCGGGCTGCGGCGCTTCGTGGCCGGCCTTGCCAAGAAGCTCATTATCGCGAATACGGCGGCGCTTGTGGCGGACAGCGTGTTCGGGCAAACGCCTGAGAGTCTGGGCTCCGGGGCGGCTCTTATCGGGGCCTTTGCGTACGTGGTTCAGATATATTTCGACTTTTCGGGCTACTCGGACATGGCCATCGGCATCGGCCGCGTCTTCGGTTTCCGCTTCAACGAAAATTTCCGGCACCCTTACGCGAGCCTGTCCGTGAAGGAATTCTGGCGCAGGTGGCACGTTTCGCTGTCCTCCTGGTTCAGGGATTACCTCTACATACCGCTGGGCGGCAACCGCAAGGGCCGGCTCAGGACGGTGCTCAACAAGGTCATCGTGTTTTTCTTCACGGGCCTGTGGCACGGCGCGAACTTCACCTTCATCGTCTGGGGCCTGTGGCACGGAATTTTCCTGCTTATAGAGGAATACACGTCGGGCCTCCGCGACCGTGTCCGCGGAAGATCGCGCATCGTGAAGGCCGTCATGGGGGCGCTGGGCTTCATATACACCTTCGCCGTGGTGACGCTGGGCTTCGTCATGTTCAGGAGCGACAATATTTCCCGGGGCCTCGGCTTCATCGCGCGAATGTTTTCGTTCACGGGCGGTGTGCCCGCCAACGTCGCCCTGACGCTCACCCCGTACACCGTCTTTATTTTAATAATTGCGATCCCGGCGGCCATGCCCCTCAAGGACTGGTGCGTCGGCATTTTCCGGAAAATATGGGGCGCGGAAAAAACCGCGGCGACGCTCGAGCGGCATGCCCTCGTGCTGAATCTGGCGTCCTTCGCGGTGGCGCTGCTGCTGTTCGGCCTTTGCGCCATGGCGCTGGCCACGTCGGCGTATAACCCCTTCATCTACTTCCGGTTTTAGGTAAGCGCTGATTTAATGCTCTTTCCGCAGGCGGCGATAATTACACCGTCGGGAATGAACGGAAGCTGAGCATATCCACGACATTCTGCGCGATTAAAACGAAGCAAGGTGTCTTACGACTTTTTTTCGCCGCCGGCTTTGCGCGAGCTCCCCACTCGCAGTACCTTCGTACAGCGTCGGGGTCGCGCACGCAAAAATAGCTATTAAATCAGCGCTTACGCAGGTTTTTAACCTTAATGCTCTTTCCGCAGGCGGCGATAATCCCACCGTCAGGAATAAAAGGATGCAGTAAATTGAAAAACGACAAAGCTTCAAAAATAATATGCATTTGCTTCGCGGCGCTGCTGCTTGCCCTGATGGTCGTGCCCTTCGCGGGAATGATCTTCGGCGGCGGTTCGGGCACTTCTGCTGAGAAGCGCAATGCGGCCGAATTTCCGGCGCTCATAAAAGACGGCGGCGCGAATCTCTCCTTCGGGACGGAATTCGAGGCCTGGTTCAGGGACCGTTTTGCCCTGCGCAGCGAGCTCACTCAGGCAGACGCGGAAATCAAGCTGGGCCTCTTCAACACTTCGCCCGAAGACGACGTGGTCGCCGGCAAGGACGGCTGGCTGTTTTACGCGGACACCATCCCGGATTTCTGCAGGGAGGAGCGGCTCACGGAGATTGACTTTCTGCGCCTTGTGACGGTCATAAGGCTCGAGAGCGAATATGCACGCAGCCGCGGAGCCGGTTACGTTTTTGCGGTGGCGCCCAACAAGAATTCCATCTACCCCGAAATGATGCCCGCCGGCTTTACGGTGCAGGAGAAGGACAGTCTCAGCAGGCGGCTGATTGCGGCGCTTAAAGCACAGGGCGTCCCGGTGGCGGACCTTGAGGCGGCGCTTTTGGAGGCCAAGAACAGCGGGAAGGGGCCCCTGTACTACACGGGGGACAGCCACTGGAACCTTCTCGGGAGCAATATCGCGGCGGAAGCTCTCCACGAGGCATTCAGAGGGCAGAGTCGGTTCTCTGCAGGGTGGTCACTTCGCGATCTCAGCGCGGTCACTGCAGGAATGCGCGAGGACGACCTTCTCGGGATGGTTCAGCCCATGAAGAGCACCCGGTACGAGGAGTTTGCGCTGGACAGCTCGCCCGACAGGTTTACCGCCTCCCCGAGAATGCGAAGCCTTGACGACCTCATCATACGCACCAGGAGCGACGCTCCCATACAGCTGAGGCTCCTTTGCTCCAGGGACTCCTTCGGGCGTGCGCTCGTGAAGCCGCTTTCGGAGAGCTTCAGAGAGGCGGTGTTTACCAGGAACAGCGCGTTTGATATTGCCGGGGAAATCGACGAAAAAACCGTGGTGATCCGCGAGATCGTGGAGCGCAACGTGCCAAACCTGCTCAAAACCGCGCCGGTCACGGAGGCTCCGAAGGTCGGTGAAGCCGGAGAAGCCGGAGAAGCCGGAGAAGACGCTGCGGCAAGCCCTTCCGAAGACGCTCAGGCAAGCCCTTCCGATGGCACCGAGGCATTTCCTGTTCCCGTGAACGTCCGTGAAGCTCCGGACGTCGTCTGGTTTAAGGAGACCGCCGGCGCGATGGTGCATTATTACGGATACGCGGCGGCAGGCGAGGCGCAGCCCTGCGGCAGGATCTTCGTGAAGACAGAAGACGGCGGGATGTACGAGGCATACCCGATAATAGAAGAAAAGCTTTTGCCCGATCTAAAGGCAAAAGCTGATGAAGTGTGCGGATTTTCGTTTTATCTGGCGGAGGACGCGGGCGACGTCCTGGGCGTTACGTGTTAGCCACCGCGCAGCGTGCGGTAATATCAGTTCGCAACACGAGTCCGATAGCTTGAGTCCCATAACTCGCGCTGAACGCGCTCTCTCTGGCATCTAGCCGCTGGCCTTCCCCTTAGCAGATCGCATCAAATAACATAATCCGACCCGACCTTCGCACGCTGCTGCTCCAGAATGTCCCTGAGAGTGATCCCGTCCAGGTAATTATTGATGAGCTTCGAGAGCCCCTGCCAGATGGGAAGTGTCGCGCAGTCCGCGCTTCTGTCGCAGCGCGCCGGAGTAACGTCAACGCATGAAACCGGCGAAAGCGAGCCCTCCGTAAGCCGCAAAATCTCGCCGACGGTATATTCCTCCGGCTTTCGGGCCAGCATGTACCCGCCCTGGGAGCCTCTTGTGGTGAGCAGAAAACCATTGCTGCCCATCAGAGGTATTATCTGCTCGAGATATTTTTTGGAGATATTCTGACGCGCCGCAATGTCCTTCAGCGCAATATAGCCGCAGTTTTCGTGCTCCGCCAGGTCTATCATCATTCTCAAAGCATATCTTCCTTTGGTTGAAATTCTCACGCCAATCACCTCTTACGATGGGATGCGTTGATTATACCAGTAAACCGATAGGTCTTCAACCGATATTCGCGCGAACGGCCAAGCCCGAGGCCAATACCAAGCCTGACCAAGGCCAAGCCCAATTCCAACGACCAATCGGTGCCAATACCAAGCCTGACCAAGGCCAAGCCCAATTCCAACGACCAATCGGTGCCAATACCAGGCCCAACCAAGGCAAAGCCCAAGCCCAATACCATGACCGCTACCCGATAACAACGGAACGGGAAGCGCAGGAATTGCGCCGCGGGGCATTATCGTGTACAATAACGGCAGATGACACTGCCTGATTTTCAAAGGAGCGCTTATGACACTTCAGCAGCTTGTTTACGCAATGACGATCGCAGACGCCGGGTCCTTCAGCAAGGCCGCAGAGCTCCTGTACGTGGCCCAGCCATCGCTTACGAAGTCTATTCGCGAGCTTGAAAAGGAACTCGGAATCGTGATTTTTAACCGCGGCAGCAGGGGGGTGACGCTCACCAACGACGGCACGGAGTTTGCCATGTACGCCCGCCAGGTGATTGCCCAGTACAACGGTTTGTGCGAGAAGTACGGCCGGTACGGCAAGGTCAAGCGCAAGTTCGGCGTTTCGACGCAGCATTATTCCTTCGCGGTGAAGAGCTTCGTGGAGATGGTGAAGCAGCTGGGCACCGACGAGTACGAGTTTGCCCTTCGCGAGACCAAGACTCTGGAGGTCATCGAGGACGTGGCCTCCGGCAAGAGCGAGATCGGCATATTGTTCCTCAGCGACTTTAACCGCAAGGCTATGGAAAAGCTTTTCGCGACGCACGAGCTGGCCTTCACGGAGCTGATACGGTGCGAGCCCTTCGTCTACCTCTGGAAGGGTCACCCGCTGGCCGGCAGGGAATCCATCGCGTTCGAGGATCTGGCGGACTACCCGTGCCTGGCCTTTGAGCAGGGGCCCGAGGGATCGTTCTATCTGGCGGAGGAAATTCTCAGCACCAAGGACTACCCGCGCATGATCAGGGCCAACGACCGCGCCACAATGCTCAATCTGATGGTGGGCCTGGGCGGCTACACGCTTTGCTCGGGAATTATCTGCGAGGAGCTCAACGGCTCCGACTTCGCGGCAATTCCATTCGAGAGCGACGAAGACGACGCGGGCAGAATGGAGATCGGATATATCACCAGGAAGAACACGGTGCCTTCGAGGATGGCGGAGCTGTATATCTTTGAACTGCAAAAGTATCTGCATCAGTGCTGAGCTGGCGCGCGGCAATATGGTTTGGAAAATGGCCTGCCGGCAATACAGCTTGGAAAATGGCCTGCCGGTAGTACAGCTTGAAAAATGGCGGCCTGCCGGCAATAAAGTCGGAGAGGGGCGGCCTGCATTCTTCCGGTGATTTTCGGAGGGCGCAGGCCGCCCCGTAGCTATAGCCAAAAGCTATAGCTACACATCAAAAGCTTGTATTAGACACACTTCACGCGGCGTATTACAATAAGCCAGGCTCGAAAACGGAGCCTTGACTGAAATGATTCTCCGGGAGAGGGACACAAAATGAGTAATTATAAATTCGAAACACTTCAGCTGCACGTAGGGCAGGAGCAGGCGGATCCGGCCACGGATTCCAGAGCGGTGCCTATCTATCAGACGACTTCTTACGTATTCCGCAATTCCGCACACGCGGCGGCGCGCTTCGGGCTGGCGGACGCTGGCAACATTTACGGGCGGCTCACCAATTCCACCCAGGACGTGCTTGAAAAAAGAGTGGCGGCCCTGGAAGGCGGCGTGGCGGCGCTGGCGCTGGCTTCAGGCGCGGCGGCCATCACTTACACGATCGAGGCGCTGGCGGGGAACGGCGGGCACATTGTCGCGCAGAAGACCATTTACGGCGGCAGCTTCAACCTGCTGGCGCACACGCTTCCGCAGTACGGGATCAGGACCACCTTCGTGGACATTCACAACCTTGACGAGGTCAGGGCGGCGATCCGGTCGGACACCCGGGCGATATTCACGGAGACGCTGGGAAATCCCGGCAGCGACATTCCGGACATTGACGCGGTGGCGGCCATTGCCCACGAGAATAACGTCCCGCTGGTCATCGACAACACCTTCGGCACGCCCTATCTTATCAGGCCCATCGAGCACGGCGCGGACGTCGTTGTCCACTCGGCGACCAAATTCCTGGGTGGCCACGGCACCACGCTGGGCGGCATTATCGTGGATTCCGGCAGGTTTGACTGGAAGTCCAACGCCGACAAGTACGCACCCATCGCGAAGCCCAACCCCAGCTACCACGGAATTTCATTTGCGGACGCCGTAGGGCCGGCTGCCTTCGTGACGTACATTCGCGCCATCCTTCTGCGCGACACAGGCGCGGCAATATCACCCTTCAACGCATTTCTGCTCCTCCAGGGCGTCGAGACCCTCTCGCTGAGGCTCGAAAGGCACGCGGAAAACACCAAAAAGGTGGTGGAATTCCTCGCGGCGCACCCGTTGGTTCAGAAGGTCAACCACCCGTCGCTGCCGGACCATCCGCAGCACGATCTGTACGAGAAGTACTTCCCCAACGGCGGCGGCTCGATTTTCACGTTCGACATAAAGGGCGGCCAAAAGGAAGCCCACGCCTTCATCGACGCGCTGGAGATCTTCTCGCTGCTGGCCAACGTGGCCGACGTGAAGTCTCTGGTGATCCACCCCGCCACCACCACACATTCGCAGCTTTCGGACGAGGAGCTGGAGGATCAGGACATCCATCAGAGCACGATAAGGCTCTCCATCGGCACCGAACACATCGACGATATCATTGACGACCTCAGGAAGGGATTCGCGGCGATCAGCTGAATTCCGGCCCGGGGATGGGACGCGGCCTTCCCGTGAATAAAAAGACCTTTTGGCTTAGTCTTGCAAAGCAATACTCAGCCGGGAGGTCTTTTTTGAATATCTGACAGGCGGGAATCGGTCGATCCTGCGGTCACGCAGCCAGAGAAAAATGTAACGTTTTGTAGCAAAACATTCAACAATCATCAAGTAAAGCCTTGAGATAAAAGCGTTTTAGCAGATTATCAATAGCGGTTTTACTACCGATTTACTACTTTTGATTAACGGATTGCGCCCTGATATGTCACCTATTGAGAATCTGATGCAGACCACTAACTGCAAGTTATTATTTCATAAAAGGAGATCCTTGCGTATGAAATCAATTTTTGAAGAAATGGGTGGTACATACCGCCAGGAGGGAGATTACCTTATCCC
Organism: Clostridia bacterium; assembly: GCA_017848335.1. Taxonomy (GTDB): domain Bacteria; phylum Bacillota; class Clostridia; order UBA1212; family UBA1212; genus UBA1212. Next base: position 16,824 of record JAGDAX010000152.1, read on the forward strand.
AAACCTATCACTGCTGCCAGACACCGAGGAATACCATCTCGGCAAATATGGCCGAATGCGGCAGCGATACATAAAGGAATACCGCCACGCTCTGTATTCCAGCCTGCTGCTGGAAGGAACGCTGATGAAACACCTTGCGGAGATTGACCGTTCCTGCAATGACCGGATTGCGATTATCGAGAAAGCCCTGATGGAACAAGAGGGCGTGACCGAAACCCTTAAGGCCGCCAATCAGATGGAATGGGTGCGGCGGCGCAATTCCGTCCGTGACCGAGCGGAGGAAGTCATTTTGACCGAACTCGTATATGACTAAAGGGCATGCCCGTTAATGGCTTTGTGCTGATAACGGGTATTTTTCGTTATTGCGGCGCAGTAAACTTATACTTACCTTTTCCATGCCCGCTTACGGCTTGGATCAAACCGGCATCTTTAAGCTTTGCAATGAGGTTGCCTGCCGCAGTAATAGAAATACCCCCGACATCCATAATATCACTGCGTCCGAAAATGCCATCGACACCCATCTGATTAAAAAGGCGCATGGCATTAGCCGTTATATTTTTCTTGGCATCTAAGCTGTTAATTGCTTTTTGAATTGACAGCTTTTGAGCTTCAATTAACATGTTTTCTTCGTCAATCGCAACTTTATCTGAGTCAATCGCAACTTTTCCAACCGGAACATTGTAATTCAAATTGTAGAGGGTTACGATGAAGGAGGAAATATCGGAGTAAAACTTCGGCTCCAATTCCGGCCTGTAATTGACGGCATTTCGATAATCTTCCTTGATTTTCTTAAATCCGCTGCCTCTCCGCTCCATGTAGTTCATGCGGCTGAACATATCGGCAATGACAGGATTTCTCCGTTTGGAGGAGATGTGGTCAGTATCCAGATTCTGCACAAAAGAGCCGTCCGGCATGCCGCCGGGGGAATAAATCTCCATCCTGTCATCGAAAATGTCGATATGGACTTCGCTGCCGGGAATCATATAATCACGGTGGATCAGCCCATTTACGATACACTCCAGCACAGCCCTTTCCGGGTATTCCGGCATTTCGACCCTGCCGGTTCCCGTCTTTTTCCACCGCTTTTTCGTATTATTGCGGACAAACTCTTCCCCGCCCTGGAGAAGTGTAACAAGGCTTCCGCTGATTTCCTTGTCATCCAGAGCTTCCATGATACCGGATGCTTTAGTCAGACCATACCAGCGGGTACAGAAGATACGGGAAAAACGCATGGGTGATTCGTCTGCGAGCAAAGCTCCGGCATTTGTCAGCATGCCGTCTTCATCTACCAGGCCGAATGAAACGAAATCAGCGTCCTCCAGTTCAAGTCCTGTTCGCTGTCTGTAAACGGAGCGCAGCTTTGTGAATGCGTATCGATCTAATGGGTAGCGGGAGGAAAGACAGTCATAGGTACGGTTATCTCCGCGCAGAACAAGCATTTTTAGTGCCGCAGCGTCGGCAGGCACGCTTTCGTTACCGATTCTTACATATGCGATTCGATTGCCGTCCCCGATGTAGTAATACGGCGTTTCTTGCCCGGCGGGAACCTTAACGATAAGGAAATCCTTTCCGTTATCAGAATGATGTTCCAGGATGATTTGAGGGATCGGATCCATTTTGCTTTTGACCGTTTCACTGATTTTTTCCGAGACATCCCTGGCATTGGAGAGACCAAGCAGTTTCTCATCGTCAGACACGCCGAAAATCAGCGCACCACCGATACCGTTCGCAAAAGCACTTATGCTCTTGAGCCAGCTTTTGGGCTTGCGTTCCTCCAGAATTTCCTTCTTGTCATATTCGGTGGTTTCTCCGATATAGTCAAAAATCTTCATACAAATATTCCTTTCGATCAGATTCGTTGTCTTTCTTTTTCGCCCGGCGCTAATAAACATTATGCCGGTTCTTGCATTCGTGGCTGCAAACATCAATGTTGGCAATCTGGCTCGATTGCCACTTAATTTTTCCCATGACAGAATGGCACATCGCGCAGCCACAGATGAAGTCTGTGTCAAACGGGGTATGGGGAAATCCCAATCAAGCAGCAGGCGGGGGCTCGTCAGAGTCGCCGCCTGCCATCTTTTGGCTCCAAAAGACCTTGCTTGCCACAAACATATCTTCTGAAATAACAAAACCGACGGCTTTACGGACAGAGAGCTAAAACACATGCGGACTGTTTTTCGGAAGGATGAGCGCGGGATCAGGCTCTTTGACATTGACGACCCGGCTGTTCCGTTTTATCCCGAAGGCTTTTCTGTCGGTAACGGATACCGGTACGGTGGCTCATACGCGATTTACGCGCGGTCACACAGCGCTCCCGGCATCCCGTTTATCTGATTCCGTCCAGCACGATTGCCTCTTCGGGCGCTTTCACCCAGTGTGTCGCCGCTGCGCCGGGCCGCTCAAGGTAATCTGCCGCGTCGAAGGAATCCTCGTTCATCGTGATCTTGTACACGTCCAGCCTGTAGTGATTCTCGGTGCCGTCCTCGTTAAGGCTCGTCCAGTCAACGTAGAGGTAGGGCGCCTTGTACGACCAATAGAAGGTAGTGGGAAGTATCCACTCGCCGCCAATGGAGCCCACCGTCTCGGCACCGAGGCCGTCTTCCTGGAGAATCCACAGCTTGCCGATCTTGCCGTCCTCCTCGTCGCCCCAGATGCAGCGGGAGAAGAACGGGTCGACCTTCGCGTCCCCGGGGATCTCGTGTATCCAGTCGATGCCGGGCTTGTACGTCTCGTCCCAGAGAACCAGATTGCCGTCGCCGTCAAATTTGATCCTGCAGTGGTAGCGGTAATTTTCGTATGCTCTGGCCGGCGAATCGAAGTGCAGATAGTAGCCGCAGAATTTCTCGATGTAGTTGCGGTCAAACTCGGACACGGGCTTATTCTCGTTGAGCTCGTCGCCGAACTTTATGTACCAATTGTCGGGCCCGGAAAGAACGCCGTCATCCTCAACGCTGCCGTCCTCGAAGAAGCGGAGGCTCCGGTGCATTCCGTCGTCCCACCAGGTCACGCCGGTGATCCGGGAAGTCCAGTCGCTGACGGTCCTGTCCACCTCCGCCTGCTCCTCGGCGGTAAGGCCTTTTCGTGAAGCCTTCGCCACGCGCCCCAGTATCTCGCAGCCGGGCAAAACAAATACAAAGACCAGCGCCAAAGCCGCGGCGATTCCTGCCAAAAAATATTTGCGTTTCATAAAATAACCTCGAATTATCGGAAAAATCAAACAACGGGATTTTGAAAATCACACAGCAGGATTTTGAAAATCATACAGCGGGATTTTGAAAATCACACAATGAATTATCGGAAAAATCAAACAGCGGATTTTTGTAAAAACCAAGGGTTTGGAAAAACCAAACAGCGGATTTTTAAAATCCAAAACCGGGGCCACCGACCCCGGCTCCCTGATCAGCTTGTAACCAGTCTCTCCGCCAGACGGTAGGTGTTCTCGATGCCTTTTAAGTGCATCCTCTCGTAGCCGTGGCTGTTCAGCGTGCCCGGGCCGATGGCGCCGTGGCGAAGGTCATAGCCCGCGGAGACTGCAGGGTCGCAGTCCGTCCCGTAATGCGGCGTAAAAACGTCCATCACGTAATCGACGCCCGAGGACTCCGCCAGCTCCCGCAGCTCCTCCGTGAAGCCTTTGTGGTAGGGGAAGCGTGAATCCTTCGCGAAAATCGAAACCTTCTGCTCGGAGGAATTCTGGTCGGGCCCCACCGGCGCAATGTCCACCGCGAGAATGTCCTTCACGTCCTCAGGCAGCACCACGGTTCCGTGGCCGATCTCCTCGTAGAATGCGAAATACCAGTAGATCTTGCGGGAGGGCGCGAGTCTGCCTGCGGAAATCTCGCGAAGCAGCATCAGCAGAACGGCCGCAGCGGCCTTGTCGTCCAAAAAGCGCGACTTTATATAGTCTCCGGCCACCGTGAAGCGGGGCTCCAGCGCGATATAGTCGCCTGTTTCGATGCCCAGAGCTCTTGGGTCCGCGGCGCTCCCGACGTCCTCGTCAATGACGACGCAGACGTTGGTGCGGTAATCCGGCAATGCCTTTTGCAGCTCGTCCTCCGACACGTGGACAGAATTCGGAATGCGGCAGATGCTGCCCGTGGTGACCCTGCCTCCGCGGGAATAGATCCGCACGTTTTCGGTGACGCAGTAGAAGGGGTAGAGCCCTCCCACGGGGCATACGTTGAGCGTGCCGTCCGCGTTGATGTGCCGCACCATAAGGCCGATATCGTCAAGGTGCGCGGTAATGCAAAGAGGCTCGCCGTCCGACCGGCCGGAAGGGCGATTGCCCGCGGCTTCGGCAGGCTTGTCAGAGGTGTCTGCGCCGGCCGCCTTATCCGCCGGGGCGGCCGGCGTCTCGGCAATGACGCCGCCCTTCCTTACGGTGCTGTAGCCGATCCCCATAGAGGAGAGGAGCTCGCAGATATATTGCTGCATTGCCTCGTACTGGCCCGTGGTGCTGTCGATGTCCATAAGGGCCTTAAGCGTTTGAAGGTAGTAGTTTTTGTCGAAAAATGTGTCCATATTGCCAACCGTCAGTTGTGATCAAGTCAAATATTAAGCGTGAGCCCGGTTTACCAGTTCACCGGCGACACGTTGAAATTCGGATTCTCCGGCAGCAGCCCGCCTTCGCGGATGTGCGTGATATTGTACTTCTTGAGGAGCTCCGTCATGCGCCCTGCCGCTTCGGGGGACTTGTCGGGCGTCCAGTTCATTGTGAGCAGCGCGTACTGCACCTGAAGGGAGGAGCGTTCCACGTTGTCGCGGGTCTCGTCGTCGGCCAGCGCCAGCGCCTCGTCCCAGAGCGCCTTGAGCTCCGTAAGGAAGGCTTCGCCCTCCGCGTCCTTCTTGCCGAGTATCGAATCGATCGGGTAGTATATGCCCATATGGCCTTCCTCGGCAGCGGCGGTCGTCCGGTCGATGTATTCGCGGATGCAGCGCCAGCCCGCGCCGTAGTAGCCCTTGAGGAAGTCGTCCATGTACGCGTAGTATTCTTCGCGGGTCATGTCGGGATTCCAGAGCAGCTTCGCGATAAGGTACGCCCGGAGCTCGCCGAATTCGCCCGATAATGACTGCCCGTTGCCCTGCTCGAAAAGGCCGATCGCGTTATGGGCCACAAAGAACCTGACGTCGTCGTAGAGCACCTTGAGGTTGGGGAACGGGTTGACGTAGAAGAGGTAATTGGTGGTGTAGTCCCAGATGAACAGATTTTTGCAGATCGCGGACCAGGCCTCGATGTCCTTGACGAACTCCTCGTTGCGCTCGCAGCCGCCGTCGAGAGGGTGCGAGAAGCAGCACTCGATGGAGCAGAGCCTGATGATGACGTTGTCGCGGGGCTTCAGATTTTTGGGCGCCTGCCGCGTGTATCTGTAGGCCAGCGTGTCCACGAACACGTCCGGGTAGTCGTCCTTTATGTCGTCGGCGATGCGGTTGACGAAGGTGAGAAGGGAACCCATGGGCGTGCCCTCCTGCTCGTCAAGAGCGAGGCAGTTTTCGCACTGGCAGCCCAGGCCTTCGGGGTAGGAGTCGTTCTGGGAGACCGAGACGATCTTGGCGTCGGGGTAGTCCTTGAGAAGCTGGCGCACGTTGGCGAGCACCTTCTCGTATATGGCGGGGTCGGTAAGGCAGGGCTGCTGATCCGGCTCGTGGCTTGTGCCCGCAAGCGTCGGAAGCGTGTGCACGAAAAGCCCCGCGTAATCCACCCTGTCGCCCCAGCCTGTGCCGGTCCTGCCGAGGTAGCCGTTTATCTTGAGCTTGGCGGCAAATTTCGCGTCGAAGGTATCGTACCAGAAGGTGTCGCGGCTGAAAAGCTTAGGCGAGAAGGCGTCGTCAATATCCCCGGGGATCGCCACCTCTGCGGCCCGCGGGATGAGCTTCTCGAATTTTGAGGAGTAGAACCGCCAGCCGATATAGTCCTCCAGGAAGCTGAACACGCCGTACATTGAGCCCGTGGCGGTCTGTGCCGCGAAATACAGGTTGCCGCTGTCGAACAGTATATTGTATCCGTCGTTGGTCAAAAGGGCGGCCTTGCTCCTGACCCTGTCCGTGTCAAGCGGGGAGGGGCTCACGCAAATATAGTGGGGGTACTCGTCGTCCGCCGCCAGCTTCTCGTACTGTATCACGGGAAGCTCCTGCCCGACGGTCCTGTTAATGTAATCCGCAAGGGCCTTGGCGGTGTTCTGCGCCGTTTTGCCCTGCTTGCGGCTGTAAAGGATCACGAAGTCTGAAACGTCGATCCCGTCAATTGTGATCCTTCGCACGTTCTCCGCGGGCTCCTCGAAGGGCTCCTCGTAGTGCGGCTTGGGGGTGGGGTCAATGGTGTCGGTCATGTCGGTATTGTCGGGCCGGTCGGCTGCGCAGCCCGTGAATACAACGGCGGCAATGACGGAGAATATGACAGCGACAACGCAGGAATAGACCGCGCTGCTGCCGCGAGGGGCTGCCGCTTTTTTGAACAGTTTGGTTTTTTTCAAAATCATGATGGGCCCGTGCTCCTTTCTTCGGTTGTATTTTACCACATAAAGGCGTGGGTATAAAGCGGTTAAGCGGCGCGGCCGGAGTCAGGCGACAGGCGAAAAGCCAAGCCGCGGCAAGGGAGGCCGGAGTCAGGTGTCAGGCGAAAAACCAAGCCGCTGAAAGGGCGGCCCGGCCTCACGCGACCTTCGCGCAGAGCGTTTTACTGTTTTGCGCGTTTTGTTGTTTTATACGTTTTATACGTTTTACTCGTTTTATTCGTGCTCCCCGATGATCTTCTCCATCCAGATCATATTGTACCACCGGCCGAACTTGCGGCCGCATTTGCGGAATTCTCCTGCCTTTACGTACCCGAGGTGCGCGTGGAAGTCCGCGCTGTTGGTGGTCAGGTACTCGTCCTCCTTCACGGGATAGCCGATGCACGCGTAAAGGTTGAGTATGCCCATGCTCTTGAGCTCCTTCTCGAGCGCCTCGTAAAGAAGCCTGCCGGTGCCGCGTCTGCGTGCCGAAGGGTCCAGATATATGGTCATTTCGCAGGAATGCGCATAAGCCGCCCTGCCCACGAAGGGCCCCGCATAGCAATACCCGACGGCTGCGCCTTCATCCTCGGCCACAAGGAAGGGGTAGCGGGCCATCGTATTTTCCATGCGCCTGCTGAACTCGTCAAGAGACGGCGTGTCGATCTCGAAGGTGATGGCGGTGTTTCTGACGTAGTAATCGTATATTTCAAGGAGCCGCGCCGCGTCTTCCGGGCGGGCTTTTCGGATCGTAATCATAATACTTGCCTCGCAATCCGCGCGTTCCGCGCTATGGGGTGGCGGCTTCGAGCGCCTCGATCACTTCGTCGATACTGTCCGCAAAACAGATCCGCGACTGCCTGATCTCCGTCGACAAGCCCGCCTCGATCATTTTGCCCAGCAATTGCTTCAGCCCGGAATAAAAGCCGTTGTGATCGTAAAGGATGCACGGCGCGTCAAGGTGCCCAAGCGAGGTCTTTGACATGATCTCGCTGATCTCCTCAAGCGTGCCCGTGCCGCCCGGCAATGCGACAAACGCGTCGCCGAGCTCCACCATTTTCGCTTTTCGCTCGGACATATCCTCCGTGACGATCAGCTCCGTGAGGTCGTCGTATTGCAGCTCCTGCTCCACAAAGAAGGCGGGCTCGACGCCTATCGCCTTGCCGCCGCAGTCAACAACGCTCTTGGCAAGGACGCCCATGAGGCCGCAGCTTGAACCGCCGTAAACAAGCACGTTTCCGCTGTTGCCGATCCATGCTCCGAGTCTTTCGACGGCCGCCCTGAGCGCCGGGTCGTTGCCCTCGTATGATCCGAGATAAACTGTGATATTCATTCGTGTTTCCTTTCGGGGATTTGATTTTTACGCGGAATTTGGTTATCCATTCGCGGTTTTTGGTTATCCATTCGCGGTTGTTGTTTTTTCTTTACGCGGAATCCGGTTTTTCTTTCGCGCAAACAGGCCGTATTCCCGCGGCATTCGGGCTTTCCCGAGGCATTAGCTTTTCCCCTCGCGGAATTCCCGCGCCGCACCGTTATCCTTCACAAAAACATGCTGATCCTTGCCGTTGTCCAGCATGAGAAGGTCCTTCCCGCGCCGCAGCATTATCGCGAAAGCGTAGAGGTCGGCAAAGCACCCGCCGATGTGGTTCATGAACGCGACCAGCAGCACGAACCAGAAGATATTGACGGGCAGGGCGTACAGCAGCACCGCGAAAACAGCGGTGAAGACGACGAACGGAGCAATGCAGGACGCCGCCGCAACGTTCCTCCTGACGTAAACGCCCGGCAGGCCGCAGTAAGCCATTGAGCCGAAAAAACCGAAGCTGAGCTTTCGCCCGGTGAGGATCTTGTATACCAGCCCGTGGGTCAGCTCGTGAAGAACCGTATAGCCGATGATCAGCGCGATGACCGTCAGGACGTGCAGCAGGTAGAGGGGGTGCCACCTGACGGTGAGATTGTCCGCCGAGAAGCGTATCCGCGAAGCAAACACCAGCGCCGCAATTATCAGCGAGACCGCAAAGGAAACAGGCCCGGTGATCAGCTTGAAGCGCCTGCTGTTTACGTCGTACAGGCGGATCTCGCGGTACCCCGCGGGAAGCTCATCGAAAAATGCCTGAGATCTGAAGCTCATTTGCCGTCACCAAACCCATTGCCACGCCCACTGCCAAACCCATTGCCACGCCCACTGCCAAATCCGTCGCCAAACCCATTGCCACGCCCACTGTCAAATCCGTTGCCGGATCCGTCGCCAAACCCATTGCCAAACCCGATTTTACGAGTCGTAGAAATTCTGCCCTTCCTCCGTCACAAGGCGGTTCGTCCGCGGGTACTCAAAAATATCGTCGTTCCCGGCGTTCTTCTCGAGGTATGCCGCGAATTCAGCCGCGTACCGTTTGGCCGCAGCCAGGTCGTGCAGAAGGCAGCTCCCGCAATTGACGGCGGTGGCGCCGGGCACTTCCTGCGCATCTTCCACAGCCTTGAAGGTCCGCAGAATCAGGCCGTAAAGCTCTTTCGGCGCGCGGTTTCCCTTGAGGATGAGGTAGAAGCCTGTGAGGCAGCCCATGGGCCCCCAGTAGATGATCTCGTCCTTCCAGTCAGGGTCGTTGCGGAGGTACGTCGCGATAATATGCTCAAGCGAGTGCATTGCAGCGACGTCGACGGCAGGCTCCTTGTTGGGCCGCTTCAGCCGTATGTCGTAGGTTGTGACCCGGAAGTCGCCCAGCCGGTCGACCCGGCTCAGGAAAATGCCGGGAACGATAAGTGTGTGATCCACCGAAAAGCTTGCTATAAGTTCCATTTGCTGCTCCTTATTGGGAAATATTCCTCAGTTTCAACAGACGCGACCGTCCTGTTGAATTCGTTTTGTCCGGGCGCGTTTTATCCGGCCGCAATATAATGCCTTCCTCCGACAGCCTTTTCAGCGCTGCCTCTTTAATACGTATTTTTGACCGCTGATGGTCTGCGATCTCCGGGCCTTCGCCTCTCTTGTAAATTTACCTTTGAGGAAAATTCCGGTCATTCCGTGCTGCGTGAATTTTTTGCGGATTCCGCATTTTTTTCACGTACCTTACGCTTCGGGTGCGCTTCCGGTGCGGCGAATTACGATAAGTCCATCAGTATCGCCCTGCAAGGGGCGCCGTCGGCACCGGCCAGCTTCAGCGGTGCGGCATTCAGCAAATAGACGCCCTCGGGAACATCCGTCAGGCGGATCCCTTCAAGCAGAACCACTCCCGCGCCAAGAAGCACACGGTGAACGGCTGCGGGCGCATTCCCGGGGCCTACCGTTTGGGATTCGTTGCCGAGCAGCAGGAGCCCGGATGACGCAAACACCTTCGCGGCGTCTAAGGAGACCTCGGCGCTGCCTTTGATCAGGATCCGTTTCGCCGCGTCGGGGGATTGCTGCCGCGCTTTTTCGATTATTTCCGCTGCGTCCTTGCCGGAGAGGATGCCTTGCCGCGCAGCCACGCAAGCATTGCCCGCAAAGGCCTCGAGGGGCAGTGCGTCCACGGTTTTTCCGTCCCCGATGAAATGGAAGGGCGCGTCAATATGAGTCCCGTTGTGAGCGCACATGGAAAATGCGGTCAGATTGCATGGGTCGCCTTTTTCTGTTGAACTGAGCACCGTCTTCGTCGGCGCAGGGTCGCCGGGAAACACGCGGCACCCGAAAACTTCTTGGGAAATATCGTAAATTTTCATTTTTCAACTCCGTTGTCCGGCGGAAGCTCCTGCTTC
>JAGDAX010000153.1 GCA_017848335.1 Clostridia bacterium
CTCACTGAGCACGCTGACGCGTGAACCGTTCGCGTCTCAAAATGCAGACGCGGAATCCGATTCGTCGCGAAGCACAGCGCACTTGGCACTCGGCATTCAGCAGCTGCCGAGGTTCCCGGCCTCCGGCCACCGCGCAGCATATTGAGCCTCTCACTGAGCACGCTGACGCGTGAACCGTTCGCGTCTCAAAATGCAGACGCGGAATCCTTTTTATTCAGCAGCTGCCGAGGTCCCCGGCCTCCGGACTAATCGCTGCACTAAGCTCGGACTCTTATTTACTTTTTCTCCTTTTGATGGTATAATGTTTCCCGTAAATGAATACGGTTTCATTGTTTACCGTTTAATAATATGAGGGAGATGGTGATATGTTAAATAAATCAGATTATGACAACTTTACGCGCAAGATGGACAAGACCGTAAGTCTGCTTTCAGAGGAGCTTTCAGAGATCAGAGCAGGCAGAGCCAATCCTGCAGTGCTTAATAAGATCAGCATTGATTACTACGGAACGCCTACACCGATCACCCAGGTCGGAAATATCACCGTTCCTGAGGCGCGGCTTCTGGTTTTCACACCCTGGGACGCCAAGGTTCTGAAGGACGTTGAGAAGGAGATTCAGAAATCGGATCTCGGCATCAATCCCAACAATGACGGCAAGAGCATTAAGCTCGTTTTCCCGCCGCTTACCGAGGAGCGCCGTCTCGAGCTCACCAAGCAGGTCAAGAAGCTGGGCGAGGAGTCGAAGGTCGCCATCCGTTCCATCAGACGCGACGCTGTCGAGTTCTTCAAGAACCAGAAGAAAAAGAGCGAGATAACCGAGGACGATCAGAAGATTGCCGAAAAGGAGATCCAGACGTTTACGGACAAGCACATCGAGGAAATCGACAAGGTCGTGGCCAAGAAGGAGAAGGAGCTTCTCGAGGTTTGACGCCTCTCCGAAGCAATCCGCTTTGCCGTGATTTGCCATAATGCTGCAGTTGCTGCCTGAGGCGCTTCTGCAGCATTTTTGAGGATTTTAAGACGCGCTTACAGACGCTTTTCGCGTTTTAAGAAGGAGGGTTTATGGCCGATTATTCCAATGACCACGGAGTATATTCGCTGGCAATTATTCCCGACGGAAACCGCCGCTGGGCGAAGGAGCGCGGCTTGCCCGCGATCGCCGGACACAACAAGGGCGCCCGGGTTTTCAAGGATATCGCCAAGATCTGCTACCGCAAGGGCATCAAATACGTCACCTTTTACGCTTTTTCCACAGAGAACTGGAACCGCAAAAAGCGGGAGGTCAGCGGTCTCATGAAGATCCTTTCCGGGCTTCTTGACAACTTCGAGAACGAGCTGGGCGAGGACCGGGGCAAGATCCGCATCCGTGTGATCGGCGACAGGTCGGCACTTTCGAAGGATCTTATTGACGGTATCGACAGGGTCGAGCGCGCCACCGCAGCCAATACGGGAATCAACGTTTACATCGCCATCAATTACGGGTCAAGGCTCGAGATCGTGTCGGCGGTGCGGAAAATTGCAGAGGATGCCCGCGCGGGTATTCTCGCGCCTGAGAATATCACCGAGGAGACCGTTTCAAAGGAGCTTTACACGGCGGACGTGCCGGATCCTGACCTCCTTATAAGGACCAGCGGCGAGATGCGCATCAGCAATTACCTTCTGTGGCAGATCGCCTACAGCGAGCTTTATTTCGCCGACTGCTACTGGCCGGATTTTGACGGAAACGAGCTCGACAAGGCGCTGGCCGACTTCGCGTCGCGCAAGAGAAGGTACGGCAAGTAGGACGTTCGGGATGCTCTCATGACGCGCCCGGGCGCGCGTTCGGTATGTGTCCGGGACGCGCTCAATATACGTTCGGAAGCGCTCTTGATGCGCCCGGCAGCGTGCCTCAGAAGCGCGTGCAAACCGTTAAGGTTATTTAAATATTTTTGTGCAACAATGACCCGTTGCGGTCACTTTTATCTTTCCGTATTGAGGTTATAGATGTTAAAGAGAATCATAACAGGCGTTATAGCAGGCGGCATTTCATTCGCGGCAATATATTTCGGCGGATACTTTTTCGGAGCTCTTATCACGTTCATTGCGGCGGTGGCGCTTTTCGAGTATTTCAGGGCGTTCAAAAACGCGGGCAGGACAATCGATTACGTGCCCGGCGCCGTGATGCTGCTGGTGCTTCCGCTGATGATGGTCTCCACGTCCAAGGTGCCGGGGATGCTGACGTTCGGCGCGTTGGAGTTCAATTTCTTCTACGTGGCCGTGTTGGCAGCGATGCTTTCCGTCATGGCGAATTTCGTGTTCAGGTACGGGAAGTTTAAAATCGACGACACCGCGGTGTCCATTCTCGGGGCGGTGTATATTCCGTTTATGCTGATATTCGCCTATTGCCTCCGGGAGATGCCTCACGGCGGCCATTTGCTGCTCATTTCGCTGATAGGCCCGGTAAGCTCCGACACCGCCGCTTTCGCCGTGGGTTCGCTTATCGGGAAGCACAAGCTGTGCCCCGAACTGAGTCCCAAGAAGAGCGTCGAGGGCATGATCGCAGGCTTCGCGGGCAGCGTGCTGGGGCTTTGCTTCTACGGGTTTATGCTCATTGTTCTGAAGATCGACATCGGCTTGCCCTTCTTTTTCTATCCCATACTGGGAATCGTGCTTTCGGGTGCAGGGCAGGTCGGCGACCTGTTTGCCTCGGGCATCAAGAGAAGCTGCGGGATCAAGGATTTCGGCAAGATACTGCCTGGCCACGGCGGAGTGATGGACAGGATAGATTCGTACATTCCGTGCTTTATGGTGACTTACGTTGTGGCGTCGCTGTTCTACTCGTTTTGATCCCGTGCGGTACGCGCACCCACAGGTCTCTTGCCTCTTGCCTCTGGCCCTTATAAGCACTCTGCATAACCAATGACTCCAACCCACGGAGGCGGCTTCATGAAAAAAATCGGTATTATAGGATCCACGGGATCCATTGGAACACAGACGGTGGAAGTGGTCCGGGCGCTGAACAGGCAGAATCCCGGCAGCTTTCAGGTGGTGTGCCTTTCCTGCGGTTCGAATATCGATTTATTGGTGCGCCAGGCTTTGGAGCTTGACGTGCGAAGCCTTTGCGTTTCGTCTGCCGCGGATGCCTCGGAGCTTTCCAAAAGGCTCGGAAGGGGATATAACGTATTGTCGGGCGAGGAAGGGCTTTGCGAGCTGGCTTCGATGGAGATGGATATTCTCGTGACGGCTGTCGTGGGAATGTCCGGCATTATGCCGACGCTTTGCGCCATCAGAAAAGGCACTGCGATCGCGCTTGCCAACAAGGAGACTCTTGTGGCGGCCGGAGAGATCGTAATGCGCGAGGCGGGACTTCGCGGGGTGCCGGTTCTTCCGGTGGACAGCGAGCATTCGGCGGTGTTTCAGTGCCTGAGAGCCATTGACAGAAACGCGCTCAAGAGCATCGTTCTCACCTGCTCGGGAGGCCCGTTCAGAGGCTTTACCCGGGAAATGCTGGAAACCGTTACGGCGGGTGAGGCTCTTTCGCATCCGACCTGGAATATGGGCGGCAAGATCACGATCGACTCGGCCACGCTTATGAACAAGGGGCTGGAGGTCATTGAGGCGGCGAGGCTTTACGGGCTGACCGCGGACAGGATCGAGGTGGTGGTGCATCCTCAAAGCATTATCCACTCGATGATCAGAACCTGTGACGGCGGCATTATCGCGCAAATGGGAATTCCGTCCATGAAGCTGCCCATACAATATGCGCTGACGTACCCGGCAAGGCTTCCCGACGCGGAGCCGCAGCTGGATTTCGCGAAGGTGAGGGAGCTGACCTTCGAGGAGCCGGATACGGAGGTGTTCGAGGCGCTGCCGCTGGCGTACGAGGCGCTGAGGATCGGCGGAACGATGCCGGCCTGCCTTAACGCGGCCAACGAAAAAGCCGTGAGACTTTTCCTTGAGGGTAAGATCGGCTTTACAGCCGTCACAGAGATCGTCCGTGAAGAGATGGAAAAGCACAGCGTGATCGGCGATCCTGCCATTGAGGAGATCATCGCGGTGTCGCGGGAGGTTTATTCACGGGCCGGCGCAGGGCGGTAAGCGGAATTAAGCAGAATTAAGCCGAATTAAGCAGAATTGAGCCGAAGTAAACCGAAGTAAGCCGGCATGGTACCGAAGACCGCATTCTTATCGCGCCTGACAGGGCTGCCGCGGATTGCAGCAAATCCGCCGCGCACAAAAACACACTTTACCAATACAAAACTATAAATCCGCAAGGATAATACGAAGGAAAATGCAAAGGAAACCAAAATGAATATATTTCTGGGAATACTTATAATGATTTTGATACTCAGTATCCTCACCGTTGTCCACGAATGGGGGCATTTCATCGCCGCCAGGATCTTTAAGGTGAGGGTGACTGAATTCGCCGTGTTTATGGGGCCGAAGATATTTTCGCGCAAGAGCAAAAAGACCGGCACCGTGTTTTCGCTGAGGCTCTTCCCCCTGGGCGGGTACTGCGCCTTCCCGGACGACAATAACGAGGCGGATGCGCCGGACTCGCTGAATGCCCAGAAATGGTACAAGCGCGCAGTCATATTCTCGGCGGGCATTATCATGAATATCGTGCTGGCGCTGATCATTTCCATGATACTCATGACCACGGGATATTTCTTCACCAACAGGCTTGAGAGCGTGAACGCAGACTCGCCGGCAGGCTTCGCGGGCATCTCCGCGGGGGACCGGCTCTATTCGATGAACGGCTTGAGGACGCTCACGGCTACTGACGAATCGCTGGCGGCCTACGGGATCAAGGACTCGAACGACGCCGGGGACGTGATGGAGTCGCACTACACGCTTGTTTACAAGGCGGCTGACGGCGCCCAAAAGTCCTACGACGTGTACAAGACCATCCTTTACAAGCCCGCGGGGGACGGCGAGGGCCTCACTTACGATTCCTACTCCTACAAGGTCATAGAGCACCGCGGCAAGAGCGCGGACGTGACGTACGAATGGGCGGCCGACGTGCTTTCCATTGACGACGAGGGCCGGTTTGCCACTTGTCTTGTCAAAAAGTCGGTGGACGGCAGGCTGGTCTCGGAGGAGACCGCAGACCTTAACGCCGCGGAATTCTGCACCTTCGGCAATTCGAGCTTCGCCGTGGTGAACGGGAAGAACCTTCTCGAGGTCTTTAAATGCGGCTTCCTTGAGCTGGTCTCGATGGTCAAATCCGTATATATTTCGCTCTGGTGGCTTATCACCGGCAAGGTGGGCCTTGACTCGATGTCCGGCCCCATAGGACTCACCAAGGTGGTTTCGGACGTAGTGGGAGCCAAGGCTGGCGCCTACCTCAAGTTCATTACGCTTCTGCAGTTCACCGCGCTCATCAGCGTGAATCTCGGAATCATCAACGCTCTGCCGATACCGGGCCTTGACGGTAGCCATCTGCTGTTCATCGTCATAGAGCTCCTGCGCGGCGGCAAAAAGATACCGCCCGACAAGCAGAATCTCATCTCGCTCATAGGGCTTGGCTTACTGATACTGCTGGCAGTGGTGGTGGCCGGCATGGACATTTTTAAACTGATCAAGGGGTGAGGCCTCGTGTTTAAGAGAGATGAAACCAGGCAGGTACGCGTGGGGAACGTGCTGATAGGCGGCGGAGCTCCCGTCTCCATTCAGTCAATGACCAACACGGACACACGCGACGCCGCGGCCACCGTAAGGCAGATACTGGAGCTGGAGGAGGCGGGCTGCGAAATTGTCAGAGTGGCTGTGCCCGATAAGGAGGCCGCCGAGGCAGTTTCCGGGATCAGGAAGAGCATCCACGTTCCGCTGGTGTGCGACATTCATTTCGACTACCGGCTGGCCCTCGAATGCGCCGACCGCGGGGCTGATAAGATCAGGATCAACCCCGGCAACATCGGCCGCAGCGAATACGTCAAGCTTGTGACCGACAAGTGCCGCGCGCGCAATATTCCCATCAGGATAGGCGTCAACGGCGGCTCCCTTGACAGGGAGATTCTCGCGAAGTACGGCCGCGCCACCGCGGATGCTCTTTTTGAGAGCGCCGCCAAGCACGTAAAGATACTGGAGTCCTTTGATTTTGAGGACGTCGTCGTATCCATCAAGGCCTCGGACGTTCTGACCACAAGGAGAGCGCTGGAGCTTTTCGCTTCAAGCTTCAGATACCCGATACACGTGGGCATCACGGAGGCCGGCACCGTCTTCGGCGGCACCGTCAAATCCTGCGTCGGCATAGGCGCAATTTTCTCCGAGGGCATCGGCGACACACTTAGGGTATCTCTTACAGGAGACCCCGTTGAGGAGGTGCGCGTCGCCCGCAAGGCCCTGAAGGCACTGGGGCTGTCCTCCGCGAAAATGCTGGAATTCACGTCCTGCCCCACCTGCGGCCGCACAAAGGTCGACCTCATTGGCACCGCCGAAAGGGTGGAAAATATTCTCGAGGGCTTCGAGCGCCGGAAGCTTTTCAAGGCTCCCGTCCGCGTGGCGGTCATGGGCTGCGGAGTCAACGGCCCCGGAGAGGCCCGCGAAGCTGACATCGGCATGGCAGGCGGCGACGGTTTCTTCCTGCTCTTCGAGAAGGGCGAGATCACCGGCAGGATCCCCGAGGAAGACGCGGCTGAGGCGTTCGCGGAAATCGTGAGGGAGAAGTATTGCCGCGAAGGTTGAGTCAGTTGAGTAAAGAAAACCGGTCGAATCCGGTTGATTCGGTTGAGCAAAGAAAACCGGCTGAATTTGGAAAATAAGTTGAATCCGGAGAATCAGTTGAATCCGGAGAATCAGTTGAATCCGGAGAATCAGGAGAAAAAAATGGCAGAGAATTGTAACCATAACTGTGACAGCTGCTCCGCGAAATGCGACTCCGCGGGCAACACAAAGGAAAGCTTCCTGGCGACGCCAAATCCGGCGTCGGACATCAAGAAGATTATAGGCGTTATCAGCGGCAAGGGCGGCGTCGGCAAATCCCTGGTGACCTCGCTTCTGGCCGTCAATATGAGAAGGCGCGGCTGCAGCGTGGCGATCCTCGACGGCGACATCACGGGGCCTTCGATTCCGAAGCTTTTCGGCGTCAAGGGCGAGGTGACGCAGGACGAGTTCGGCCTTTCACCGCTTGAGAGCCGCACGGGCATCAAGGTCATGTCCACCAATCTTCTGCTCGAGAATGAAACCGACCCCGTCATCTGGAGGGGCCCGGTCATCGCCGGCATGGTGAAGCAGTTCTACTCGGACGTTGTCTGGGAGGACGTGGACTATATGTTTGTGGACATGCCTCCCGGAACGGGCGACGTGCCGCTGACGGTATTCCAGTCGCTGCCGCTGGACGGCATCATCGTGGTGACCTCTCCCCAGGAGCTGGTCTCCATGATCGTCAGCAAGGCGATCAAAATGGCAGGCCTCATGAACGTCAAGGTCATCGGCATAGTGGAAAATATGTCCTATTTCGTCTGCCCTGACTGCGGCGCAAAGCACAAAATTTACGGCGAGAGCAACGTCGAAAAGGTGGCGGAGGAGTTCGGGATCGACAACGTCGCGTACATTCCGATCGACCCGAAATTCGCGGCGGCCTGCGACAAGGGCATGATCGAGCTTTACGAGAGCGACGCGCTGGACGCGTTTGGCGACGGTTTGGAGAGGCTGTAGCCTGTGAGTGCCGGGTGCAAGGCAACGATGGTAAGGCCGGAGGCCGGAGGACGCGCGTTCCGCGCGGAGGGCACTTTGCGCACTAAACACCGGCCTTAAACTGATATTCTTTCTCAGAGGTTTTATATGAAATTCACAAAAATGCACGGAATAGGCAATGACTACGTCTACGTCAACACCATGGAGGAGACCGTGACAGATCCTGTCAGCCTCTCGGTGGCGGTAAGCGACCGCCACAAGGGCATCGGCTCGGACGGGCTGATCCTTATCGGGCGCGATGACGACGGGATGTTCACGATGGACATTTATAACGCCGACGGCTCGAGGGGAATGATGTGCGGCAACGGGATCAGGTGCGTCGCCAAATACCTATACGACAATGGCTTCGTTACCGGGAGCGAGGTCTCGATCAGGACGGCCTCCGGCGTCAAGCAAATCAGCATGATCACTGAAGACGGCAGGATGACAAAGGCCCGTGTTGACATGGGCGCTCCGACGTTTGAGCATGGCAGCGTGCCTTACGACCCTGCATTCGTGCGCGACGGGAAGCTTGAGGTGAACGGGCAGGAGGTGC
>JAGDAX010000154.1 GCA_017848335.1 Clostridia bacterium
AAATTTATGCAAAAGGCGATTTAAAAGCCTGTGAGATTTAAATGCCTGTTTACCCGATTTCGGAGGTTTTCATTGTCGCGAGGCGGAAGCTTGCCTCACATTCTTTCATTGTCGCGAGGCGGAAGCCTGCCTCACGGCTTTTTCATTGTCGCGAGGCGGAAGCTTGCCTCACGGCTTTTTCATTATCCTTCTCAAAACGTAGGACAGTATGGCGCCGACTGCCAGAACAAACGCTAAAACCGGCCAGTAGGTTTTTATGAAGGACGCCACCGCGCCAAGGGTCTGGCTGTGATAGATCACCTTTCCCACCACGTTCGCCGCAGGGACGAGACTGTCCGGCATTGCATTCATGACTCCCTGCGTTTCGAATGCGCGCTCTCCGGTGTCATGATACTGCTCGATGATGCCTATCACGCGGTGTGAAACGGACGTGGTGCGGTTGGCCATGTACGTGATGTCGTCGCCCACCTGAATGTCCGCGGGATCCACGGATTTCGTCACGACCAGCGAGCCCTTGGGAATCACGTCCTGCATGGATTCGGTCAGAACGATCATCGCCGAATAGCCTGCCAGCGTCCTTGGCGCGCCGCCGTCCGTAGTGCGGATAAAGAGGGCCGCCAGGATGATCAGCAAGAGCACGCTGTAAAACAGTATCTCGCCTATTATTTTGGCCGCCTGCTTTTTCCTGTCAGGCTTGCGCGAGCTGCCTTCGGTGCTCAAACCGTGTTTCAGACTGAACTCCGCATTGATTTCATCCAAACTTTTTGCCATACTGCCATGCCGCCTTGTGTTTCTAACGGTTTCCGATTATCTTGCCAAAAGAGGAAAGCAGCGCAGCCAGCTCAGTTTGTATTCTGCGCGCCTCGTTCAACGCCTCCTGAACAATGCTCTCAGCCTGGTCTTCGGCATTCTTCAGAATGACCCGGCTCTGCGATCTGACCTCAGCCTGAGCGGAGCCCAAAATGGACTCGGCCTTCTGCGTCGCCTCGGAGGTTATCTTTTCAGCCTCGCTGTTCGCCTCCGCGATCACTCGCTCGGCGGTCATGTCTGCCTGTATCAGTACTCTTGCCACCGCGGTGGCTTTTGCCTCGCTGTCGCTTGTTTCAGCCGCGAGTTTGGATTTCAATTCTTCGTTTTCCTTGTGGAGCGCGTTGTACTCGTTCTTTACGGTCTCGAGATACTCGTCCACCTGTTTTTTGTTGTAGCCCTTTTTCTCTGTTGCAAACTCAATCATCTAAATTTCCTTGTTTCATTCCCTTTTTGTTTATTCTGTATATGCGCTTTTGGGGCGTTTGGTGCTTTTGGTGCTTTTGGCTTCGCGAGAAGCTACCGCCCTCCGGCCACCGCGCAGCTGCACTTATCTCTCAGACCTCTTCCTTACCGCCAGCACGCCGAATCCCACTATCACCGCAAAGGCCACCGCTGCCACGATTGCCAAATTGCGCAGGGACGCTTTGTCCTTCGTAACAGGCGGCACGATGGGCGGATCGGCGTCGCCCGCGGTGTACTTGTTGTCGAACCTGATCTTGTCGGTCTTGTCGCTGCTGCCGTCCACGCGCGTGGCAATGTAGCAATCCACGCCGCCCTTATCATTGTTGAGGACGGTTATCTCCACGGAATACACGGTCTTGTCGTACTCGCAGCTTTTGTCTGTGCCTTCCTGCTGGCGAACCGTATATTTGTAAATTCCGGCGCTTTTGAAGCTGATGGCCGGGAATTCAAACTTCCCGCCGCCCTCCGCGATCAGAACGTACGTGCCGCCGTCGCTGCCCTCCGGCATCGGATTAGATTCATCCGCAGCCTTCAGCTCTATCGAGTACTTTTCGGCCGTCCAGGGAACCTCGCCCGAAACGGTTACGTCCGCCTTAATGACCGCATCCGAGGCATTGCCCGCCAATGCAAGCAGGCCCGTGCCCACGGTGGTCAGTATTATTGCGAGTAGCAAAAGTAAGCATTTTCTCATAAGCTTCTCCATTGATTCACGTCTTCGATTCACGTCTTCGTTCAGGCGCTGCCCGCGCTTTCTGTCGCGGCGGCCAGCACCACCAGCCTTGCGTTCGTGAGCCCCTTCGTACAGGTCGCGAGGGCGATTATCTTGACATCACCGTCCGCGCGAAGGGCACTCAGCGTTCCTTGGTCAAAGTGAATCGCGTTTTGTTCTGTATATCTGCGCAGCGCGTCAATGCGTGCCCCTGCGGGATCCGTTTCTCCGCTTTCTCCGTTGCCCGAAGCCGAATCCCCGTTTCCCGAAGCCGGATCCCCGGTTCCTGCCGCCGCGGCACCGATTTTTGCCGTCGGCTTAAAGAAGAGCGCGTCTGACGCCTGTACCGTCACGACCGCGAATATTCGCAGGTCGTATGCCTTATCGGGCAGAATAAGCTGTCCGGTTTTGTTTGCCTCGAAGAAGTCCTTCTCGAGGAACAGCGACAGGTCGCCGAACATTTTCCCGCCGGCCATATTGTGGCCGTGTATCAGGCAGTAGCTGTCCTTAAAGCCCCGGTCGTTGCGGCTGTCCAGGAAGATGCTTCCCGCGAGCGCGAAATTCCCGTAAACGTCCGTGTTTATGTAAGAATGATTCGTCTCGCCCCTCAGGACCGGATGATCGATCTGCGTGCCGTCGACCGAAAGCCAGGCGCAGATATCGGGGTTCACCGCGTAAAGGTCCTCGAAACTTTTTGTGTCTGCCGAAGGGCCGCCGGGCTTTATTTTCATCATATCGGCCTGCACGTTTCCGGCAGCGGAATAGACCTGAAAATTATCCCACAGAGCGTATGCCGCGTACGCGCCAGCGGCCAGAAGAACTACGACCGCGAAGCAGCTGATTATGCGGTTTGCGGCATTCAGAATAATGCGCGACATAGCGTTCCTTTTGGCGCCCCAATGCGATCCCGTGAGGTCTCGTGCGATCCCGTGAGATCTCGTGCGGTCTCGTGCGGTTTGGTTCAAGGCTCCCGATGAGAGCTTATCGCGCAGGGGCGTGCGGTATTTTAGTCATCAAGTCTTATCTCCGGGGCCTCAGCGGCGCTCCGGTGGCCAGACGCATCAGCGCCCGGCTTTTCTGCGGATCCTGAATATCACCAGCGCGGCGCCCGCCAACGCCACCAGCGCGAGCACGACAATATACGGAATGCTGTCCAGCATTACGCCGGTGTCAGCGGAGCCCGCCTTTGTGTTGGTGACCTTGTGCGCGATCGTTCCGGCGCTGACGGTGCCCTTGATCTGCACAGCCGTCTCGTCGTTGTCGTAAGCCACGACGTACCCCTCGGAAGGATCGACGTCCTCCTTGATG
>JAGDAX010000155.1 GCA_017848335.1 Clostridia bacterium
AAAACTGAGCGGGCCTCCCGTGAAGCCACCGCCTCCCGAAAACAAAAGAGCGGGTTTTGTCTGTCCCACTCTTACTGCTCGCTATCCTCTAACGAGGGCATTTTAACACTTTATTTTATTTTGTCAAGTATTTTTTTAATTTTAGGGGAATTTAGTGCCGGGCGCCGGGAGCGCTGCTGTAAGGCTAATACCTCTGGCCTCCGGCCTGTTCCTGACACCCGTGCCGGGCCCCCTCACCAATTATCCGCGTCTCCGCCCATCTCCCTTATCACGGATTTTGATCAAGACCTTCTCGATGGCGTCTGTTTCGGGCGTCTTTCTGTATTCGGTCAGCTCGCGTATGTTCATTTCTTTTTCTTCTTCCTGAATCCCACGTCAATATTGACCCCCGATACGCCGAGAAGGTACCCCGCACCCGTAAAGATCGCGCAGAAAGGCACCACGAAGAGCGCACCGAGAGGTGTCACCGCAGGAATTATCGTACCCCCGGCATCCGTGATCTTATAGAACCAGAAGAACGGCGAGTACAGAATCATTCTGACGTAGTGGTTTATATTCACGATCGAGAACTGCGGATGAGTCACCTCGAAGTTCCGGTTCGCGACAAGTATCATCAAAAGGCCCGCCAGGAATACGATTACCCCGGCGACCGCGCCCAGCACGAAGCCCTTCGCGCGGTACCTTGCCCAGCGGTACGGCTTGCGGTCCACCGCGCCGAATTCGTTGCCGGTCACCAGCAGCATAAACCCGTATACAAGGGTGGCCGCCACCGAGAATATCGACATCGGCACGTCAATCGTGGTATACCTCGCCACCAGCAGCAGAAAAAGCGCATACGGCGCCCAGCCCAGCGCCACCGCCAAAAGATGGCAAAGCAGCACCCTGCCGGTCCAGAGCGCATGGTTTTTGAAGGTTTCCTTGGTCGTTTCTTTTAAAGCCATTATTACACCTGCCGCGCCAATCCGCTTTTTTTCACATCTGCCGCGCCAATACCGCCCACAGCAACACCTGCCGCAGCAATACCGCCGTTTTACACCTGCCGCGGCAATACCCTCCGCGGCAATGCCGATCGCCGTGCCCGCCCGCGGTCTCCTGCTCGCACCGTCAGTTGTTCTTGAGATGCCTGTCGATCTCGCGCTTCGTGTCACGCTCGGCGGCCTGCTCCCGCTTGTCGTAAAGCTTCTTGCCCTTGCCCACGCCGATAAGGAGCTTCGCGCGCCCCTTCACAAAATAGATCTCCAGCGGCACAAGCGTTGTGCCCTGCTGCTTCACTTCGTTGTAGAGCTTCGTTATCTCGCGCTTGTGAAGAAGCAGCTTTCGCTTCCTCAGCGGGTCGCCGTTGAAGATATTGCCGTGCTCATAGGGGCTTATGTGCATACCGCAAATAAAGCACTCCCCGGCCTCGATCACCGCGTAGGACTGCTTGAGATTAACCTTGCCGGCCCTTAAGGACTTCACTTCCGTGCCCTTAAGCTCCATGCCGCACTCCACCTTCTCGTCAATGAAATAGTCGTGGTAGGCGCTCCGGTTCTGAGCTATTATTTTTTTGGATTCGCTTCTGTATGACATATCTTTGAAATAAGCCGTCCTTCATCGGGCAGCCGCACAGCGGCAGACCCGCCGCTCACGTACCGTAACTCCCGTGCCGTAACCCGCGTCCCGTAGCTGCCGCGAGGCGGCCCCGGCACTCAGCCCCCGCATAAAAAACGCAGACGGCCCGCGTCGCTAAACAAAGCTAAACAGACCCGTCTGCAGATCTTCACAAATCATTTCGCCAAATCGGTGGTGCGCGTCTCCCTGATAACGGTGACCTTGATCTGGCCGGGATACTGCATCTCGGCTTCGATCTTTTTGGCAATATCTCTGGAGAGAATCGTCATCTCGTCGTCGGTAATCTCGTCGGGCTTCACCATGACACGGACTTCGCGGCCCGCCTGGATGGCGAAGGTCTTGGAGGCGTCGACGCCCTTGAAGGAGTTGCAGATATTCTCGAGCTTTTCGATCCTCTTGACGTAGGACTCCAGAGGCTCGTTGCGGGCTCCGGGTCTTGCGGCGGAAATCGCGTCAGCGGCGGCCACAATGACCGATATCACCGACGTAGGCTCCGTATCTCCGTGGTGGGACATAATCGCATTGATGACCACGTCGTTCTCTTTGTATTTGCGGGCAATTTCGGCGCCCAGATCAATGTGCGTGCCTTCCGTCTCGAAATCAACCGCCTTGCCGATGTCGTGAAGGAGTCCCGCGCGCTTAGCAAGATCCACGTCACAACCCAGCTCCGCGGCAATGATGCCGGAAAGCTTGGACACTTCTATTGAATGTATGAGCACGCTCTGCGTGTAGCTCGTCCTGTATTTGAGCCGTCCGAGAAGCTTGATGATCTCATTGTTGAGACCGAACACGCCTGCCTCGAAGGTGGCGTTTTCGCCCTCGCGCCTGACGGTAACGTCAAGCTCTTTGCGGGCCTTCTCGACGATCTCTTCGATCTTGCCGGGATGGATGCGTCCGTCCGCGATAAGCTTCTCCAGAGCCAGCCTTGCCACCTCGCGTCTCACGGGGTTATAGCTGCTGAGGATTACCGCCTCGGGTGTGTCGTCGATCACGAGGTCAACGCCCGTGGCAGTCTCGATCGCGTTAATGTTGCGGCCCGAGCGCCCGATAATGCGGCCCTTCATTTCCTCGTTGGGAATCGGAACCACCGTCACCGTGACGTCGGAAACGTAATCGGCGGCGCATTGCTGGATGGCTGTGGCGATGATCTCGCGGGCCATCTCGGTCTTCTCGTCGGCAAGCTTGGCCTCGTACTCTCTGATGAGCGCGGCCTTCTCGTGCGTGAGCTCGCCGTCCAGATTGGTGAGGAGTATATCCTTCGCCTGTTCCACGGAAAGCCCGGCAATCTTCTCAAGCTCGGCCTGCTGCCTCTCATAGAAGCGGCCCGCCTCCTCGAGCTTTGCCGCCGCGGCAGCCTCTGTTTCCTTGATCAGCTGCTCTTTCTTCTCAAGAGCATCTATCTTCCTGTCTACTGTTTCTTCCTTGGCAGTCAGCCTTGCTTCCTTGCGCTGTGCCTCTTCTCTCTTTTCCTTGACTTCCCTGTCCAGATGAACCCGAAGCTGGCGGATTTCTTCTTTTGCTTGCAAAAGGTATTCGCGTTTCTTATTTTCTCCTTCTTTTACGGCAGATAAAACAATCCTGCGGCTTTCCTCCTCGGCGGTGTTGATGGCCGCCTCAGCTTCAAGTTTTCTTTTCTCATATCCGTCAGCGCTGCCCTCCTGATAGCCCTCATCGTAACCATCCTGTGCAGCCTTCTGAACCTTCTGTTGGTTTTTCCTTGACGTGACTATGGCGTATATGAGAAATACGGCCAGACCCACGACAAATCCTACAATCGCGGAAATCAAGGAGACAACCAGTTTATCCAAAACCTTCAATCTCCTCTCGTGTAAATATGTGATTTTATCGATTTAATCTATGTAATGGCCACGCAAGCGCAGCGTGGACCGAGTAGATCACAAAAATCAAACTATATTTTACCACCTAATTTCAGGCGTGTCAAGTTTTTTCCGTCCTTAGCGCGCAGCCCGTGAAGCCCCCGGCGACGCACCTTGCAGCGCCCTTCGCAACGTCCTTTTCAGCGCCATTTTCAGCGCCCCTCGCAATGCCCGTGAAGCGATCTCCGACGCGATAAAAGCGCCGGAATAGCGCGATAACGGCACAAAAAAAGCAAAATAAGCGAACGAATGCATTTACTTTGTGAGCGCCGCCGCGATCCTTTCCGCCAGCGCATTCTTGGTCACCGGATGGATCATGGAGCTCTCGCAAACGTCCGCCGAGCGCACCAGCTTCACGCGCGGATCGGCAGCAGCGGCCCTCTCCTGCGCTTCCTGGATTCCGCGCCAGCCCGCAGGGTCGTTTTCCTTGCGGTGGTCGTAATCCGCTATCTGCACCAGCACGAATTCGAGGGCGTCATTGCGCTGCAGCCCGCGAATACAGTCGAAAAGGGCGGCCACCGACTTGTCGTAAATTGCGGCCTCCTGAACGGTCGTGTCGCTCTCTCCCTGGTACCAGACCACCTTGTTCACCGCGAACGGCATTATCGCGGAAAGCATCGTGTCGTAGATCGCCGCATTGGCGTTCCAGACGGTAAAATCCGGGTACCAGTGGTCGATGTAGACCTCGCTGTCGGGCAGCCGCGCCCCGTCCGCAATGCTCTTGGGAAGCCAGGCCTCGATAACGGAAGCGCCCTGATAGCAGGATATCACCCCCACCGCCGCGCCGGTTTCCGTCCTCAGCGAACGCCCGGCAAGGTACCCCAGCGCACTCCACGCGTCAATACCGTCCCTGTCCGCAGGCGCCCAGCCGTCCTTCGGGGAAAGCGGCTCCTCCGGGATCCACGGGCGGCTCACAAAATAATTCCTGAGCCCCGGGTCGGTCTTGTACAGCTCCCTGGAGGTGTTGGTGTCGCAAAGCCTGAACTCCGCGTTCGACTGCCCGGCCATCAGAAAAACCTTGCCCACAAAAACGTCCGTAAGCACGCTGCGGCTGCCGTCCAGCGTCACCTCAAGCTCGTAAGGGCCGCCGGCTTCGCGGGCGCTGAGCTCGGCCTCCCAGAAGTCTCCCTCCGAGCGCACCGATACCGTCTCTCCCAGGAAGCTTATCTCGGCCGTGCCGCTGCCGCTCCCGAAAATCCTTATGGGCAGGTTCTCTGCCAGGACCATATGGCTGCTGAAAATCTGATTTAGTTTCATGTTGCTCTCCGTGTGGTGTGAAGTTATTTGATTTGAGTGCCGCTTCGCGGCAGCTATGTGGCCGGAGTTATGGAACAGAAGTTATGGTCTCCGGGTTAATGTCTGTGAACCGGGAGTTATGGGCCTCGGTATCCGGAATCGGCACTCCGGCCTCCGGCCTCTTGCCTCTTGCCTCTTGCCTTTTCCGGACACCCGTCACTCACTTAAACCCCTCCGCAAACGCGACCATCGCGTCGAGGTTGATCGCGCTCTCCCAGGGCCTGAATCTTGCACCCTCCGGCTCGTCGTCGATATACCGCTCCGACCACGCCCCCACTCCGTCGCGCAGCGCCAAAAGCTTCCGGAAAATCTCCTCGCCGCCGGGCAGGCCGTACTTCATCACATTGAAAAGCAGCAGCCCGTAGTCGTAGCCGATGTTCTGTTTGCGGTCTTCGCGCGAATAAAAATGCCCATCGCGGAGGAACTTCGCGAGAATACCCTCTATGTAAGGCCGCACGTATTCGTCGCCGGGATAATCCGACCCGATATATGCGGGCATCAGCAGCGCGCTGGGCAGCCTTGACGCGACTTTGTTTCTCGCAG
>JAGDAX010000156.1 GCA_017848335.1 Clostridia bacterium
ATAATCATCTTCATAATCCCGCATAAACGCTGCCTGCCTGTAAAAGTTTTCGGCAAGCTTCGTCATCGGGTGCGTGTCCGGCGTGAACAGAAGGCGCAGTTTCCTGATACGCTCGGGGACAATGTCTCTGTTCGAAGGTGCATTTGTCGTACCCCTGGGAGGTATCGGGACGTCGCCGGTCGCGTTGACGGCAATATCACGTTTTGGAGAGGGGGAGTCAAGTACGATAGTAAAGCCGTAGTTTTTACTATTGTCCATCGCGCTGTCAAACAGCTTACGGACAACGGCCGTTTCGGTCTCTTTTCCGAACGTTACGCCTGCCCATTTCGGTCCGTGCATACGAAACGGAGAAGTGACGTACGGCTTGTCAGGTTTTCCCGCCTGATCCTGCCCGCATTTTATATCGCACCGTTCGATCATTTCGCCCGTATCCGTGTCCCATACGCGCATAAGAAGTGCCGCCCATTTCCCGGTAAGCGGATCTGTGAGCACAGAAAAGCCCGGAAAATCGTCCCATTTATGCTGCTCGTCAATATTGTATTTTTCTTTAGCGTAAGCTGTCAGTTCGGATAGTTCCACGATCGCGCTCCGGGAGGTCAGCTGGTTTTAAAAAGGCTGTCCCTGTTTGAGACAGCCTGACTTCATAGTAAATGGAGATGAGGGGAATCGGACCCCTGTCCGAAATCAGATCCTCGCGAGCTTCTACAGGCTTAGACTGTCATTTAAAATTCCCTTCGGCAGGCCCCGGCAGTCAAGGTCGTGCGTCAGGTAGCTTCATAAGTGCCGCGCAGCCTCAAAGCTTTGGCTGAGCCGTTCTCCGATTTAACCGCCATACGGACAGGACCGGATTTTTGACGCCGCTTGCTCCCGGCCCGGTAACCGGAAGGGCGACGGGACTGCCGTCAGGCAGCCTGAAGTGCTAAATCGTCGTTAGCGTTTAATTTTAAAGTCCCGCTTTTTAAAGAGGCCAACGGGAACCTCTGCCTGCAGCCGGCGCACCAATGACCCCGTCGAAACCAGTACATCCCCGTATCAGCCGACGATTTTGCATGGCCTTTTGTGCCCTTCGCGCGCTTATTATCTCACAATTCCGCAGAAAAAGCAACTATTAGGTGGCAACCGGGGGCAACTAGTAACGAGGAACGATGAACGAGTAACGATGAACGAGTAACGATGAACGACCATTTACCATTTGCCATTTTGCGGCCGTATCGGAGAAGTGGAGTGTACGGCCGCAGCTCTGTCTTTTTTCAATTGCGGCCGTATTGATGAGGAGGAACGCACGGCCGCATTCGTCCTTTTCCCCTTTTGCGGCCGTATAACTGAGCGAAAAACACGGCCGCAACTCTGCCTTTTTCCAATTGCGGCCGTATCGGTGAGGTTGGTCGCACGGCCGCATTCGTCCTTTTCCCCTTTTGCGGCCGTATAAATGAGCAACAAGGTCGCTTTTCATCCTTTTATCTTTGGCGAAGCCGAATGAATAGCTAAGAATTTTGTTTGACCGAAATGCGAACCAATTCCGGGGTTCGCATGAGACCCAAAATTCGTGCTATCATTCGGTTCGCCTTTTTCCAATTGCGGCCGTATCAGGGAGGCAGGCAGTACGGCCGCATTCCTCATTTTCCCCTTTTGCGGCCGTATAAATGAGCAATGAGGCCGCTTTGCCTCTTAACTCTTAACTCTTAACCCTTAACTCTGAACTCTGAGCTCTTAACTTGCTATCGTGTCATCATCCGGCTTCGCCTCTAAACTCCCCTGAACCTTCTGCCGTCCAGGTCGATCACGTACCCGCCGCCGGGCGAAGGCTGCCACTCATAACGGTTCTTGCCCTCCTCCGGAAACAGGTGCGCCATTATTGCCGCGATCACCCCGCCGTGCGTCACCACAAGCGAATCACGGCCTCCGGCAATGATCCTGCCGAGACCTTCGAGCACGCGCCTTGTCATGATCTCGCCGCTCTCGCCGCCGGGGGCAATATTCTTTTCGTTGTCCCCGGAGATCCATGCGATATAGGCCGGATCGTTTTTCAGTTCTTCGTACGAGCGCATCTCGAACGCCCCGAAATCCATCTCGCAAAATGCGGGGTCAATTTCGTGTTCCACTTCGCCGAACAGGATCCGCAGCGTCTCCTCGCAGCGCCTCTTGCCACCCGTCAACACGCGCAGGCCTGTAATATCCGGAAGCGCCTCCTCCGCCTTACGCCTCTCGAGCGCAGCCTTGCCCGCCTCCGAAAGCCCGATATCGGTAGAGCCGCAATAGAAATGCTTTTCATTAGCTTCGGTAACACCATGCCTGAGCAATATCAGTTTCATTTAAGCCTCTGCTCCAATCCGCAAAAAACGCGAAAAACGTTGACCGCCTCGCCCGAAAGAAAAGCGCACAGGCGCCCCGTTGTCTCCCTCCACGCGCGCATGTCCGCGCCCAGAGGGACAACGCCGCAGAATATGTCCTGGCAGATCAGCACGCTGTCCTGCCATTCGCCGCGGTGTTCCTTAAATATCTCCACCGCGTCCTGCCCTTCACGCACACATTTAAGCGTAAATTCTTCTATTTTATCGATGCAGCGCGCCCCGAAAACGATTCCGCTCTCTTCGCCGCACGTATAGATATCCGCGTCGGAAAAGCCGTATTTGCGCTTCGACAGTTCCCTTTTCCCTTGATATGCTCCGCCTATAATAAGGTCCATTCAGTTCCCCTCCGATTTTAAGCGCAAAATCCGCGCTCCCGAATAGTTTGGCTAATTTTCTCTGCTCCGCTCATATAAGTGCCCAGACCGCGATCCCGCACAGTTCCGCCAAAGTCATCGCATATCCGGAAACGTCGCCGGACATACCTTTAAGCGACCTCACCGGACGTATCAGAAACAGCAAATAACCGCCCAGCACAGCCACACTCACAAATCCGTACTTGCCAAGAAGCAGAAATCCGGCCGCAATCCCGGCGGCCCGCACGACCGACCGAATTACGACGTGAGATTTTTTCATTCCTGTGCGGTAAACACCGGCGGGCAGACAGTAAAACGTTTCTGCCATTCACCGTCACGAAGGACATCTTCGTACTCATCAG
>JAGDAX010000157.1 GCA_017848335.1 Clostridia bacterium
AGGTACCCTCACCCGACCGAGGCGGGCAGCCTCACCGCAAGATGAGTTCCCTGCCGTGAAAAATTACGCTCCGGGCCGGAGCCTGACGGATGACGAGCGCGTTTTATCGGCTCGAGCACCGCCGTGCTTCGGCCTTTTGTATTTCTTTAGAATCTCCCGGGGGACGACGCCGCTCCCATGCATTCAGATTCTGCGTGGGACGACGCCGCTCCCGTGCATTCAGATTCTGTGGATTGCGACGCCGCGCCTGTGCATTCAGATTCTGTGGATTGCGACGCCGCGCCTGTGCCAAAGCCGCAGCCGTTTCATTCCTGTGAGAAGCTTTTGTGAAACGGCCTGAGAGAATCTTTTGTGAAACGGCCCGAAGGAAGCGAAACGAGGCAATTACAGGCAATCGCAAGCAATGCGGGGCGATCACCCGGCAAGAATCGTCAAAATTCATTTTCGAAGGGTGACCCGGTGTGGTATAATTATCTCGCGGCAGGGCGCGCAGACGGCATTGCCGGTCTTTGTTTCGTGATCTGAAGTCCGCCGGTTTTATTCCCGGACTCCGCTGTTTGACGGTTCCGCTTTTTGCTTTTGACTTTACGAAACTCGATTTGCTTTTTGACTTAAAAAGCTTGATTTCACTGCTGAAAGGATTTTTTATGAAGGTTTTACTTGTTAACGGCAGCCCCAACCGCGAAGGCTGCACATTCACGGCGCTCTCCGAGGTCGCCGCTTCCCTTAACGCCGCGGGCATTGATACGGAGATTTTCTGGATCGGCGACAAGCCCATCGGCGGCTGCGTCTCTTGCGGGGCCTGCGGAAAACTGAACCGCTGCGCCTTCAACGACAAGGTCAACGAATTCACCGCGCTGGCGAAGGATTTCGACGGCTTTGTGTTCGGCTCCCCGGTTTATTACGCGGGAATGAACGGCAATCTCAAATGCCTTATGGACAGAGCGTTCTATTCCTCCGGCGGCCAGGATCCCAACCCCTTCAGGTTCAAGCCCGTGGCGGCTGTTGCGTCGGCTCGCAGGGCAGGCACCACCTCGACTCTCGACCAGATCCAGAAGTATTTCTACCTCGCGCAGATGCCCATCGTGACCTCCCGCTACTGGCCGATGGTCCACGGCAATACGCCGGATCAGGTGCGGCAGGACCTTGAAGGCATGCAGGTCATGCGGATGCTCGGCCGGAACATGGCCTGGCTGCTCAAGGCGATCAGCGCCGGAAAGGACGCCGGCATCGGCACTCCGGAGGCGGAGGGGCCCGTGATATTCACGAATTTTGTGAGGTAAGGGCGCGAATGTAAGCGCGCAACGGCGGATGCACGACTGAAAGGGCGCGACCCGAAGACAGTGCTGCCACCGCAGACATATAACCAGCTTCAGCGAAAACGCTGACGTCTGACGCGGGTAAAAACCGCTTCAGCGAAAAGCGCCGGAGCGAGGGTAACAACCGCTTCAGCGAAAAAACGCGAAAGCGACAGAAATGCAAAAGCCCGGTGAGGAGAGGCTGCCGTACGCGACAATCCCGTCCCCGCCGGGCGTTCTTTTTCTCAAGATCAAAGGCTGATCAACCCGTTCGTGAATTCCTTCCGGGCGACGCAGTATTTCCGCACCTTGCACCCCAGCGCGTACAGGTCGGAAGCGATGATCTCATTGCCGAGAAGCCTTACGGTGTCCGCAGAGCAGCTTTTTTCGTAATCCGCAGGAATGTTGCCCACGATGAAATCCCTCGCCCTGCCTCCGCCGCAGTGATCCGCCGCATATGGATCGGCCGCCCCTCCGGAAACACCCTTCGGAGCCGCCGGGACTCCCTTTGAGGCCGCCGGGACTCCCTTTGAGACCGCCGAAACGCCCACCGCCAGCTTCGATATATTCACGGACTTTTTCACCGCCAAAAGCCTTACGTACGGCACGAAAATCATTGACGGGTACGTCTCCTGACGCGCCCCGGTAACGACCGAAAGCATTGTCCGTCTGACCCGGGCCGCCGTGTAGGCCTTGCCCGTGGCCCCGCTGATAACGCGGGCCAGCGACCCGCTTTTCAGGCTCAGCTCCAGGATTTTTCTCCCCAGGCCGTCGCCCGCGAAGGGCAGCCTGTCCGCGTCAACGGGCTTCATCCGCCGAAGCTCCGCCAAAATCACGTTTTCAAGTGCTTCGATCCCCCACACAAAATCTCCGCTCGTAAGCTTCTCCCGGAAAATCTCCCAGGCAGCCGGCGGCATAAACCTTTCCGCCTTTTCGACGAACGCGAGAATCGCACTGTGCATCGTTTCGCTTTCCCACGCCGATTCGGGCACCGCCCTCGCGATTTCCCCGCATATTTCCCGGATGATTCCGGCGTGCACGTCTTCACCGGCGTCGTCCTCGGAGCCGCTTTTTCCGCCCGACGCAATTTGGAAAAACCCGGGAATTATATTGCTCCGCCGCCTGGTCAGCGCACACACGTATTCCACCGCGAGAATATCATTGCCGGACAGCCGCACCCCAAGGTGTTTTTCCATGGCCTTCGGGAAGGATTCGCCGCCGTCACCGTCGGCAGCTCCGACCTTAAAAAGCCCCCGGTTGTCAAACGCCTCAAGCCTCTTTTGCACCGCGCCCGAAAGCGCCTCGCCGTCGCCGCATTCGCTCCCGAAAAGCAACAGGTCAATGCAGCCAAGCCCCTCGACAATATCAACCGCCGCGTCCGCAAAAAACTGGGCGCTGGCCGCCGAATAAACCGACGGGATCTCGACCACCGCGTCCGCTCCGCACTCCAGAGCAATTCTCGCGCGCGTCCACTTGTCAAGCAGCGCCGGCTCGCCTCTCTCGCAGAAATTTCCGCTCATAACGGCGACCACAATGCCCGTCACGGTGTCCTTCTTTTTGCGCCCTCTTTTCCGCGGCAACGCCTTCAGCGCCTTCCCGTCAAGAACGTTCCGGCGTAAAAGCTCTTGGGGAATATCCTCGCGCTGATGCCCGGCAAGCACCCTCGCCGCCTTGAAAATCCGTTCGTGCCCCTTGTGAAAGGGATTCAGCTCGCAAATAATTGCAACGTTCATAAAATCGCGGCCTCCTGTAGTCATTTTTTGCTTCGGGTCTATTGTAGCACATATTCGCGGCGGGCCAAAGCGCAAAGCGCAAAGACCAAGCGTTTAAGCTTTTAAGAGTTTAAAGCGCGAGACTTTTAAGCGCGAAAGGTTAAAGCTCGAGATTTTTAAGCGCGAAAGGTTAAAGCTCGAAGCTTTTAAGCGCGAAAAGACCGGAAGCCTCCCAAAGCCGCCCAAAGCCAAAAAACAACACTTGACATTTTCATTCCGAAAGTATTATCATTCTTCCTGCGGAAAATCCGCGGCAATACGGGCTCGTGGCTCAGTTGGGAGAGCGCCGCGTTCGCAACGCGGAGGTCGAGGGTTCGATCCCCTTCGGGTCCACCA
>JAGDAX010000158.1 GCA_017848335.1 Clostridia bacterium
ATCGCTTTCCCGCGCACTGTTTTCGGTCTTTTCACCCGCGATGCGGCAGTTCTGGAATTCGCGCCGGCCTTTATGCTCATCGGCGCGCTGATCTTCCTGCTCTCCGCCGTGATGGGGCCCTATGAAGCGGTCATCACCGGAACGGGAAATGCCGGGCTCAGTTTGCTCGGCGGCCTGCTGGACGGGGTCATCTTCCGCATCAGCTTCAGTTTCTTCTTTGCCAGGGCCTGCGGCATGGGCGTGCAGGGCTTCTTCCTGGGCGACGCGCTGGCTCGCTTAGGCCCGATCCTCGTCGGCGGGATCTACTATTATTCCGGGGCTTGGAAAAAACGAAAAAAGCTGTTATCTTAACAGAGAGGCGGAAAGGGCTTCGCGCAGGCGTCAAAGCCCCTCCTCACGATAAACATTCAGAAGAAGGGTATGGACTTGAGAGAAGTGCAGAGGCATAAGAAAGCGGTCATAAGGGGCCTGCTGTATCTGCTGGGCATGGCCGTTCTCGCCCTCGGACTGACCTTGAACACGAAGGCGACCCTCGGCGTTTCCGCGATCATCTCCATCGCTTACTGCGCTTCGGAGCTCTCCGGCGTCAGCATCGGGGATACGACGCTGCTCCTGTATTCCGCTTTCATCCTCGTTCAGGTCGTCCTGCACGTCATCCGGAAGGCGCCGGACTGGAAACGGGCAGTGCTCTTTGACCTGCTGCAGCTTCCGGTGAGTCTCGTATTCACCCGGTTCATGAATCTTGTGTCCTCCGCCGTTCCGGTGTTCGAACTCACCTGTGCGGGCAGCTTCTGGGGAAGCCTGTACGGGCGGCTTTGTATCCTGCTGCTGGCGATCGTTCTGACCGGGATCGGAGCCGGGCTCACGCTGAAGATGCGGCTGGTCCCCAATCCCGGCGACGGGATCGTCCAGGCGATCTCCGACTATTGCTCCCTCCCTGTAGGCCGCACCAAAAACTACGTCGATCTCTGCTGCACCGCCGTCACCGCCGTCGTGTCCCTGTGTTTTTCCGGCCGCCTGCTGGGCATAGGAGTCGGGACCGTTCTGGCCGCTCTCGGCACGGGCCGCGTGATCGCGCTGTTCAACGGGATGATCGGCACGCGGCTCGACCGCGTGACCGGCAGCGTCTGAGCGCGCGGCTGCGGCTGAAAAAGCGAAGAACATCAGACTTTTTTGCATACTGGCTGTTTCGCTTGAAGCTGCGCTCGCTAAGCTCTTTTGTCTGCCGGACAAAAGAGCTTTCTTGTTGTGATAAAGGGCGGCGTATGGTATACTCGGTTCGATGAATCTGGGCTTGAAAGGCGTGAAAGAAGGGAAAAAATGAGAATGATCCGTTTTCAAATGAATCGGGATCTGGATCGCCTGGAAGCATTTTTGCGAAATCAGTATGATCAGAATCAAACCGCGGATTCATGGCTTCCGGAAAGATTGCATGACCTTATCTATAGAGTCAATGCGCAGGAGACGGACGAAGGCAAAAAAAGCTCTTCGGATTACATATTCCTTTGGGAAGACAAGGAAGAAATCTCTGCCTGTATCCTTCCAGATGGGGAAAACATATATGTGAGCGTCAAAGGCGGCTATGAGCATATCTTCCCTTCCCTGATCGCGTTCAGCGAAGAGAACTGCCGGCCTCTGTTTGCGGAGGCGGAGGATGGAACGATCAAGTTTTGGGTCGCGGTAAGTGACCGTTTGGCTTATATGCGCAAAACGCTGAAGGAATCGGGCTACAGGGAGTACCCGGAAAAAGAATGCAGGAACTGTATATTTCCGTTGAATGCAGAAGTGACGACTGATCTGCCAAGTGGTTTTCGGTTCCTCTTTGGAGAAGACTATACAAATGAGGAGAATAAATGGAGTGCGCTCCGTCTGGGCTTTCATCCCGACTGGGAATCGCCCGACTATAAAGCCGGTATGACTCCATATCGTGCAAGAAAGAATTCATCCCTGTACCGAGACAGTTTTGAGTGTGTCGTTGTGGATGAGAACGCTGCGGAAGGGAACCCTGTTTGTGCGTACTGCTTTGTATACGTTGACAAAAGAACGAAGACAGCCTTGATAGAACCGGTAAGTACGAGAGAAAAGTATCGCCGCAAAGGCTTCGGTACAGCCTTGCTTCACGGCGCGGTTATGCGGTGCAAAAAACTCGGTATTGAAAGGTGCTATGTAGATTCCTTCGGATGGAGAAATGATTTCTATGTCGCCGCTGGCTTTTTCACGGAGAGCAGCGTTGGCTTCTGGTATAAAAATCTCAAATAAACATCCGGGACGAGGCAAAACTGCTTATGGTTTTCCTGTTTTCTCTCCGTCCAATGCGCACCTTTTCTTTGTGCTTCCCTTGGTTTTAGACCTTTTGGGCGTACTTGGGCACAAAAACAGGCCGTTTCGTTTTGAAACGGCCTGTTTTCACAGCTTTTTGGACAGGTTTAATTTTGGAACTCCTGCATTTGGCGCACATTTGACGCGCAAGTCATGAAAAACAACACAGAAAAAGAAAACAAGCGCAACGAATTGACCGGCCTGCAGCATGAAGGGGGGTCTGCTGCGCCGTGCGGGAGATTGCAAAAGAAGCGCCCCAGACCGGAGAATTCTTTCTTCGGCCCGGGGCGATGAAGCGTATATGGTTTACTTGGCACGGTTCTGCACGGCCCGCTTCTCCAAACGCTGGAGCGCTTTGCCCGCTTCAAATACAGGCAGACAGCTTTATTTGCCGCTGTGCCGCGCTTCAAGATCGCGCTGCACCTCGGGATAGATCTTATCAAGCTTGTAGATCACGAGACACAGGATCATGCCGAGACCGAGAATAGCCGGCAGCCAGCAGAGGCAGAAATTCATGGCTGCTTTGGCCGAAGCGGACTGGACAGCGAGCGCCGGGTCATAACCGCTCTTTTCTACCGCAAGCCCGACGATCACCGTGGACAGACCTGTGGAGAGCTTCGAGCCTACCGTGATGCAGGCAAGCCCGATGCCTTCGGCCTTGATACCGGTTTTCCACTCGCCGTAGTCCATGGTGTCGGCTACCATGCCGTACACGCAGGAGGTGATGAGTCCGTACATGAGGCCTCGGATCGCGGAGAATACCGCAGCCGCTGTCGGCGTGGCGGCAAAAAGCCCCATGGCGGCCGAGGCCAGCGTGGAGGTCACGGCGCCGATAAGCATGGTGTTGCGCTTGCCGAGCCTGCCCATGAGCACGGCGGCGATAAAGATCCCGGCCACCAGACCCAGCGACATGGCGTTGGCAATGGGCGTGAAGTGGACCGGATCGCCGAACATGCTGTTGGCGTAGTACAAGCCGGAGGCGTTCATGACGCCGCTGACCAGCAGCGCGGCGATGCATACGAAGAGGGCGCAGAGCCAGTATTTGTTCCTCAAAAGGGAAGACAGCTCGTCCTTGAGCGAGAGATGAGACTTGCCCTCGCTCTTCACCGGCGCGCTGACACAGCGCTCCCTGGTGAAGAAGTAGCAGATCAGGTGAAAGACAATGCTGAGGAGAGAGTAGACGAGCGCCATGATCTGCCAGGCGCGCGCCCCGCCGCCCAGCGCCTCGGTGCCCTGGATCAGCGTGGACTGGACGATCAGACCGCTGACGGTGCCGCCCAGCACGGAGAACACGCCAAGGATGCCGTGCTCCCTGGCGTTGGCCGTGATGTTACAAAGGAAGGCGTTGTATGGTACGGTGATGGCGGTGTAGGCCACCGTGCAGCAGAGGTTGTAGCTGATCGCTACGAAGATGTACTTGATAAGGTCGCTCGCCGCCGTGGGCACGGAGAAGGCCAAAAGACCCGTCAGCGCATAGGGCACGCACATCCGCAGCAGCCACACGCGCGTTTTGCCGCGTTTGGACACGGTGCGGTCCACGATCGCGCCCATGACAAGATCCGAAATGCCGTCCAGGATGCGGGAGACGAGCAGGATCGAGCCGACGATGGCGCCGTTGAGACCGACGACGTCGGTATAATAGAACAGCAGATAGGTGCCGATGAGCGTGTAGACCAGGACCGTGCCGAAGCTGCCGGACATATAGGCCAGGCGCTCGAACAGACCCAGCGAGGCGTTACGATCATCCGACCGGGTAAATAACATCATAGGATCCCCTCCCTTGCCTATATCTTTGCATACCGGACAGGGAGGAACTTACACAATTTTAAGATGCTATCATTTTGTCAGCTCTTTTTGCGGTGTTCCGCACGGTATTCCCGGGGCGTCATCCCGGTATGCCGTTTGAAAAAGGTGGAGAAATGGGCGGCGCTGGAGAAGGAAAAAAGCTCGGCGATATCCAGCAGCTTCATGTCGGATTCCGCGAGAAAGCTCTCGATCACGCGGACACGGCTGAGGTCGATGAACTCCGTGACGCTCACGCCCATTTTTTCGGTAAATAGCGAGGAGACGTAGACCGGGTGCAGACCCACCTCTCGGGAGATATCCGCGAGGGTGATGCGATGGTTGATATTGTTCTGGATGTACTGTACGATCTGCCTGACTGTGGGATTCCCGGCCATTTTGGCGGCTGCCGTGTGCTCGATGAGGTCGATAAAGCCCATCAGCATGGTGTTTTCCAGCTCCATGAGCTGCCGGGACGTGTGCGCCTTGCCGATGCGGCGGATAAAAAGGTCCGAGAGGTTGAAGGCGGTCTCGGCGTCGACGCCGGCCCTGATCGAGGTGCGGGTAAAGATGGTACAGCCGCAGCAGAGAGAAAACTGCAGAGACTGCAGAGGATTGTCGGAAAGGCGCGCCCGTTCCATTGCGTTGATCGTGCGCAGAAGCTCCAGGCTCTTCTCCCGGTCGCAAGCGGCCATGGCGGAGGAGAGCTCACATTCCAGAATATAGGGCGGATGGAGATAGGCTGCCGACAGGTTTTCCGTTCGTACCCGTTCCAGCTGCTGCAAGAGCTCTGACATGCTTTCCTCAACCTTTCATCTGTAAATATCTTAAGATTCTGAAAGTAATGATAGGGGCTCCGTGCCAAAATGTCAACAGATAAAGGAGGGCGTTCCTATGGGCTTGAACAAAGTCGTAAAGCTGGACAACAACACCTGGAGTATCGAGGAGCTCGGCGGCATGGTCTATGCCTTTCTGCTCGTCGGGCGTGAGCGGGCCGTGCTGCTGGACACGGGCTTTGCCACCTGCGATTTCCGCAAATACGCCCGGGAGCTGACCGCGCTGCCCATCGACGTGATCAACACCCACGGACATCTGGACCACGTGGGGCAGAACTGGGCCTTCGAGAAGGTCTATATCCACGAGGCGGACCTCGCCCTCTGCGGCGAGCACTCCGACGGAGCGGTGCGGCTTTCCTATCTGCAGGACCTGCTGGAGGAGGCCAAAGTCCCGCAAGGGCTCGCGCGTTCCAAATTCGTTGTGAGACTGCTGCATAAGTTCTGCTATATCCCCCAAAAGAAGGATCTGATCCCGATCCATGACGGAGAGCCGTTCGACCTGGGCGGAAGAACGCTGCGCGTCATACACACCCCCGGCCACACCCACGGCTCGATCTGCGTGCTGGATGTGGAGCGCCGCTGGCTCTTTACCGGGGACACGGTCTGCGACGAGGGCGTGCTGCTGCACTTCGACCACAGCTGCAGCGTCGCCGTGTTCCGCGAGAGCATCGAAAAGCTCAAGGCGCAGAGCGGCGCCTGGGACAAGATGTGGCCCTGCCATCATCTCAAGCCCCTGGACAACAGCTTTCTGGACGCCTACCTGGCCTGCGCCGACGAGATCCTCGCGGCGGGCAAACCGGACGGCGCAGCGGCAACACAGTATTTGCACCAATACGGCCGGATAGCCCTGAGCTATACCGCCGATAAGCTTTAAAGGAGGAAAAACCATGGCGATCAAAGGCGTGAGAGAAGACTGGATGTTCCAGCCGAAGTTCGGCAATCCCCAGGCGAAAACCGACTGGATCCGGCGCAAGACCGAGAATATCCCCTACGGGGACGACGCGCTGCAGAAGATCGACATTTATCTGCCCGACGAGGGAGAAGGCCCCTTTCCCACGGTCATTATGATCCACGGGGGCGGCATGTGCGTCTGCGACAAGCATGACTTTCATCTCTACCCGATGTTTTATGCTCTGCAGCAGGGCTTTGCCGTGGCCGCGGTGAACTACCGTCTCTCCCCCGCGGTGAAGTACCCGATTCAGCTCTATGATACCAAGGCCGCGACGCTCTTTCTCTATGACCATGCGGCGGAATACAGCCTTGACCGGGAGAATTTCTTTCTCTGGGGCACCAGCGCCGGAGGCAATCTGGTGCTGATGGGCGGCATGAAAAAGGGACGGGAGCTCCCGCCGGAACTCAAAGGGGCGGACGGCGTACCCATCCGGGGCGTCGCCGCGCTCTGCGCGGAAGTGACCATGACCGCGATGGGCGGCCTTGGCAGCGGCATCGGAACCTTTGGCGAGCAGGTGACCACCTCGCTGCTGCTCCTCGGTATGCACAATAAGGTGCTGGGTACCAACAAGCCTTCTAAGGAGGCGCTGGACGCCGCCAGCGCTTTCACCTATCTGCCGGACGGCTGCGCGCCGCTCTACATCCAGCACGGCGACAGGGACGCGGCCGTGCCCTTTGCCCAGTCACAGAAGCTCTATGTGGAGGCAAAAAAGGTCCTCCGCGAGGAAGATCTGGTCTTTGACGTCCTTGAAGGCGCCGGCCACGCCGGGGCGGGCATCGATTACTTCCTGGAGGAAAACGTCACCCCGATCCTGGACTTTTTCCGCCGTCATATGCGGAGCGCCGAATGAAAACCGACACGTCCTGGTGGAAAAACGCTGCCGTTTATGAGATCTACATCCGCAGCTTCTTTGATTCCGACGGAGACGGGATCGGCGATTTGAACGGGATACGGCAAAAGCTGCCTTATCTCTCCGCGCTCGGCGTGGACGCGATCTGGATCACGCCCTTTTTCCAAAGCCCCGGCGTCGACAACGGCTATGATATCTCCGATTATTACGCCGTCGATCCGCAGTACGGCACGATGGAGGACTTCCGTGCTCTTTTGGCCGAGGCGCATGAGCGGGGCATCCGCATCATCCTCGACATGGTGCTCAACCACACTTCCGCGCTCCACCCCTGGTTTCAGGAGAGCCGCGCCTCCCGCGCGTCCCGGAAGAGGGACTGGTATATCTGGCGCGACGAGCCGAACAACTGGGGCAGCCAGTTCGGCGGCAGCGCGTGGCACCGCGACCGGGAGACGGGACAGTATTATCTCGGCCTCTTCAGCGCCGCGCAGCCGGATCTGAACTGGCAAAACCCTCAGGTGCGCGGCGCTGTGAAGGACGTGCTGCACTTTTGGGCGGACATGGGCGTGGACGGCTTTCGGCTGGATGTCATCAGTCTGATCGCTAAGCCCGAAGACTATCCCGACGGCGAGGTCAACGAAAGCGGCTTTGCCGACTTTCATCCCTTCGTCGCCAACAATCCGCGGGTGCACGACTATCTGCGGGAACTGAACGCAGAGGTGTTCGCGCCATACGCGCTCTTTACCGTGGGCGAGGCCTCTGCCGTCACGCTCGCCGAGGCGCGGAAATACTGCGCCGCGGACCGTCACGAGCTGAGTACGGTTTTTTCCTTCGAGCATGTGGGGCTCGACGGCAGCGAGGAATACAAGTGGACGGACAGGCGCATCGACCTCGAAGAGCTCAAGCGTGTGCTGCTTCGCTGGCAGGAGGGCGCGGAGGCGTGTTTCCCAAACGCCCTGTTCTGGTGCAACCACGACCAGCCGCGCATCGTCAGTCGGCTTGGCGACAAGTCGACTTATCGGGAGCGTTCTGCCAAAATGCTTGCCGCCGCCCTCTATGGGATGCGCGGCGTCGCCTTTGTCTATCAGGGCCAGGAGCTGGGCATGCTCGGCGGCGGCTTTTCTTCCCGCGCGGAGCTGCGGGATATCGAGAGCCTGCAAGGCTACGATGCGCTCCGACGTGCCGGGTACGGCGACAAGGATGCCATGGCGATCGTCTCCGCCAAAACGCGGGACAATGCCCGCACGCCTATGCAGTGGAGCGCCGGGCGAAACGCGGGTTTCTCTTCCGGTGAGCCGTGGATCAAACCGGGTGAAAACCATGAGGCGATCAACGCCGAGGAGCAGCTGAAAAGAGGGGACTCCGTCTTTGCCTTTACCCGCGAGCTGCTGCGTCTGCGGCGAGAGGATCCCTGCCTGTCGGAGGGGCGTCTGTTTCCATGCGAGGATAAACCGGGTGTGCTGGCCTATGAGCGGCGCTCGGATAACAGAAGCGTCCTTGTCGTCTGCAATCTGACCGCCGAGGATCAGCGCTATCCCTGCCCGGAGGGCTATGCGGACGGCCGCGTACTGCTTTCCAATTGCCCGGGATCGTGCTATACTGCCGATGGGCGCCTCATGCCCTATGAGTGCGCGATCCTTGAGAAACCATAACAGGAGGACGCCGTGATGACGCTGCCGAAAGCGGTCGTGGAAAACCGACAGGATCAAAAGCGCCGGGAAAAAGAGCGCATGAAAAACGGCCGCAGCGAGCTCTGGCGCGAGGGACTGCGCGAAGTCTATGATATCTTTTACCTGCCGGACGGCAGCCTTCGCCACACCTTGGACCTGATCCGCCCGGAGGGGCAGGAAAAACTGCCCGTCATCATCGAGATCCACGGCGGCGGCTATATCGCCTGCGAGAAGAACATCAACCGTCTGCACGCCCGCGCTTTTGCGCAACAGGGCTTTGCCGTCGTGAACGGGGATTACACCCTGCACCCGGAGGCAGATTTTGTTGCCGAGCTGCGGGAGCTGGCCGCGATCGTCGACTGGGTGGGTGAGAACGCGGAGCGCTATGGTCTGGACGCCGAGCGCGTTTATATGAGCGGCGACTCGGCAGGAGGGCATCTGGTGCTGCTCTACGCCATGCTGCAGGGGAACCGAAGTTTTCAGGAAAAGATCTGCGTCATGCCCGGCCGCTGTGCCATCCGGGCCGCCGCGCCGACCTGCCCGGCTTTTTCCCTCAGCGGCGGAGGCGTTGCCGGAGCGGCCCTCGCGATGCTGCTCCCCCTGATGTATCCGGAGGGCGTCGAGCCGGATTATCTCGAGACCTTCGACGTCCTGCGTCTCATCCCGGAGAGCGAGTATCCGCCTCTCATCATCACGACCACGCCTGCGGACGAGTTGCTCTACGAGGAGGATCTTATCCTTGAAAAGGCGCTTGCGGAAAGCGGCAGACCTTACCGCTTCTGCTCCTGGCCGGAAAAGGCCAACAAGCTGGGGCATGTTTTCAACGTGCTGTTTCCGGAACTGGAGGAGAGCAGGGAAGCAAACCG
Organism: Clostridia bacterium; assembly: GCA_017848335.1. GTDB lineage: Bacteria > Bacillota > Clostridia > UBA1212 > UBA1212 > UBA1212. Next base: position 9,273 of record JAGDAX010000158.1, read on the forward strand.
GGCGATCGCGGATTACTTCCGCGCCCAGGGATGAGGGGAAAAAAATACAAAAGTGAAAAACCGGGGAGCTTCGATGTTGAGGCAAAGCTCTTCGGTTTCTCTTCTGAAAAGCAGGCAGTTTTTCCTTGTGCTTTTCAGGCGAAACCCGTGCGTTGACTGCCTGAAAACATAGATTTTTCAATGTGCTTGCTCAGATACGTTATTCACCGCCCGACCACAAAAAAGACCGATTTCGTTAAGAAATCGGTCTTTTTCTGCGCTTTTTCCGAGACCCCATACTTTTTTCAGTTCCTTTTAGGGGGCTCTTGGAAGAATTCTGAGTCGCGAATATTCAATGATCATCACAGACAAACGCAGGATTTCGTATTAATTTAATTAATCCGGAAATCCCGCGCTGAGAACAATCAAAGAAAAGAGCCGGGAAACAGGATCGCCTGTCGGGGGA
>JAGDAX010000159.1 GCA_017848335.1 Clostridia bacterium
TCTCCGTACTGGTCGCCAGCCAGCGTGTAGGCCTCGTCAATGAAAAGCACGCCGCCGATAGCGTCCTGAATCTTGCCGGCAGTCTTCCCGGCGGTCTGACCCAGATAGTTTGCCACCAGATCCTTGCGCTCCACCTCCACCAGCTTGTCCTCCGGCAGGAAGCCGATCTCGTAAAGCATGGTTGATATCATTCGCGCGATCATGGTCTTGCCGGTGCCGGCGTTGCCGGTAAAAAGCATGTGCAGGTTCGCATCGGGAAGCTTGATCTTGCCCGCCTCGGCCTTCTTCCTGAAGGCGATGTAATTTTCAAAGTGGGCGATCTGCTCCTTGATGGAGTCCATGCCGATGATTTTCGACAGCTTGTCCTTCAGACGGTCCTTGTCATATATGCCGGGCGGCAGGACCGGCCTGCCCTCCGCGTTGCTGTAGGCAGCCAGATAATCGGCCAGTTCGTCGTTGTCGAAGGGTATTGCCCGCGAATTAAAGGTGAGAAAGTCCGAGAATTCCTGCTCGTGGGCTTCGGGGTCCGTGATCTTTGAAGCCACGTCCGCAGCCAGCCCCTTGCGGTACGTCTCATACAGCTCGTGGGTGGTCATATCGGGATACACCAGGCGGTTCGCTCCGAAAAGGAAACCGATCTTTGAATCGATGCTCAGGAATCGGTCAATGTCCTTCCTGTAGCCGACGACGCAAACGTAGGTCTCGGCCTCCACTGCGCCGAGCACCTTCACCAGGTGCTCCATTTCGATCTTTTTGATGTCAGCGCCGTCCGTGCCCGAGTCGCGGTCCCTGAGGAAGCCGGCGAGGTCCGTGACCATATACATCTTGCGGGGCTCGAAGGTCCTTCTGTGGTAGCCCGGGTACACCTTGTGGTGGGATTTGAGGTCGTTGTTGTCGTATCTGTCGCTTGGCTCGAGATATTCCGTCATCTCGTGAGCCAGCTCGCCGAAGGAAACCTCAAACACCTCTGAGCTCGATATCTTGCCCTTAAGGGCCAGCATTGACGCGATTTTCCTGACGGTCTCCGACCTGCCGCGCTCGAATTCACCCTCAACGGTGCAGCGCAGGAAGTCGTGCTTCTCGTTGGATGCCATCGTCAAGATGCGGTCAATGCCCGAAATCTCCGACGCCAGCCTGCCGATGTCGTCCTTCACGTTCTGACGGGAGTTGATATGCTTTGAAACGTCGCGCCCCGTCGTCTCAGCGCACTCGAGAAGAGCCGCCGTTATGAGAATTTTCTTCCATTCCTCGTCATCATTCTCCGGGCGGAGTCTGGTGGTGTCAAAGCAGGAAGCCGTCGTGCCGGTGGCCGCCACCCTGGTGTAGCCGTCCATGCCCGCGTTCTTGAAATCGTCGACGTCGAAGGCGCAAAAGATCTTGCAGTATCTGTCCTCGCTGCTGTTGGTGAGCAGCTCCCTGCCCAGCGAAATGAATCTGTTGGACGCCAGGAATTCCGCAATCTCGAAAATGCCTTCGGACACGAAATCGAGATATTCGAAGAAATACTCCTTCAGCTCGAAGCCGTAATCCGCCTCGTCCACGATCGCAGGAAGGTTCCTGCGTGTCTCCGTATCGAGAAGCTCTTCCTCCGCAGGAAGCTCGCCCACGTCCTTCAGGTATTGCAGCCGCGCCGCCACGATATACGGGCACACGGACGTATTGCAGCCCGGGCACACCGACCTCAGTGAACGCGAAGGCGAGTAGCTTGCAGAAAAGACCACGGCCTTAGAATCGGTCGTGGCGGCGTTCTCTGTTCTGAGAGCCGTCAAGGTGTTCGCAAAGCTGTTGTCGGCATACTGTTCACGCTCACCGTCGGCGCCGGATCTGCAGTAGCACTTGAAGGAAAGCTGGATCTGGCCCTTCCCGTCCGGGTTCTTGTCGAGCTTTACAAGGTCACGCTCGAGAACCGAAAGCGCCGCCTTTATAAAAGGCACCGGAATTTCGTCAACGTCGCCACCGTCGGGTATCCAGTTAAATCTGTAACCGCCCGCGTTCGGAACGGTGCTGCTTGAGGCATCCTTTTTATCGTTTTTCATAAGAATCTCCTGCGTATGATTCGTTTTTAGGGAAACCGTCATTGAGCGAAGGCCCGTCCCTTCACTGTTTAAACGCGATAATATCCCTTGATTACGATACTATGCAGGACGGGTTTTGTCAAGAGAGTTCGTCGGGCAAAGCGCATGGTGGCACCCGGTGGCACCCGGTGAAGCACCGTGCAGGCGGCATTTTATTTTAAAACAGCCGGAAACCGGGTCCTGACCGTTAAACCTTTCGCAAACCTTTCGCGAACATTTCGCAAAACAGTCGTAAAACGTCCGCAAAACTACCGCGAAACGTTTACACAACGTTCTCAAAACGTTCTCAAAACACATTCAAAAAACGATAGAAATTCAGCCGATTAAATGGTACAATCTTATCAGCAAAAGGCCATACGTTTCAGCCGTTGCGCATACTTTTATTCCGTGGCAATATTACAGCCGTTCCGACATCTGTACCTTCAAGCGCCGAACCGTCAAATCAAGCTCGGCAGGTCTACACTAACAAAGGGGTAATATCATGAAAAAATCCATCTTTAAGACTGTTGCTGCACTCATACTGAGCGCTCTTACCGTTTTCCTTTTTGCCTGCGCCGGGCCGGGCACCGTGGATCCCTCAAATAACTCACCGGGCGACGTATCAGACGACCCTGCCGCGACAGACGGCCCGGGCGCGGAGCCCGTCAATATCATCAAGGACGGAGTCACGGAATACAGGATAGTCAAGGACAACGTAAATTCCAGGTCCAACGTCAATTCGCTGGATCTCCTTGCCGGGAATATCAAAAAGACAGGCGCCGACGTTTCAGTCGAGGACGCGCCCGGCACCGCCTCAAAGCAGATCAAGGTGTCCTATTCACCCGATTACAAGGACAGCGAGGGAGGCGTTTTAACCTACGCCGGCTACAGGATCTTCGTGGACGGTGAGGAAAACGTGAATATTGTCGCGGGAAGCGAGGACAGCATGAACGCGGCTCTTTCGTATTTCGGTTCTCTGATCGAAGGCAAGTCCCTCGTTCTGCCCGCCGGTTACGAATATTCCTACCACCCCTTCCTTCTCAGAACAGGCGTCACTGTCGCAGGCAGGGATATTGCCGGGTTTAACGTAAAGCCTGTCTCAGGCGACGCGCTTACCGAGCTGGCCTCCGGTTATATCAGGAAGCTGCTCTTCACTTATTTCGGAGAATACCTTGCAGGCGCGGAAGACAGCGCTCCCGCGATCTCATTCGAGTATACAGCGGACGCCGCGGATACGACAGGCTCCGTCAAGGTCACCGACAGCGGCATCACCATAACGGGCAATGCGCGCATAGGCTTTTACCGCGTTTTCAGGGACTTTATCCTGCAGGCGGATGCCGACATTCCGGCAGGTACCGAGTTTAACGTCAACTACGGTGAATTCGTGACCTACGAGGACTTCGGAGCAGCCGGCGACGGAGAAACCGACGACTCGAAGGCGATTCTTGACGCGCACAACGAAGCGAACGGGAAGGGCATCCCCGTCCTTACCAGGGAAGGCGCCACGTACTACATCGGCAAATCCTCTAAGCTCGTGAAGATAAAGACAGACACGGACTGGTCCTGCAGCCATTTTATTATCGACGACTCAAAGGTCACCAACGTTTCCCAGAACGTCTTCAGCGTGCCCACCGAAAGCAAATCCACCTCCATTAAAAAGGAGGTCACCAAGCTCGACAAGGCGCAGCCCAACATCGGCGTCACCCTCCCCGCAAAGTCTATCGTCATCGCCACCAACACCGGCGTCATGCAATATATCCGCAAGGGCGCCAATCAGAACAGCGGCACCGCCATGAAGGACATTTTCCTGGTGGACGAATCCGGAAACGTCGATCCCGGCACTCCTATCGTGTGGGATTTCAAAAAGGTTTCGTCGATCACATACAGGCCTGTTGACGACGCGCCTCTTACGATCGACGGCGGTATCTTCACCACCGTAGCGAACCAGGCGAAGAGCGAATACACTTATTACGGCCGCGGGATCGATATCACAAGGTCCAACGTTCTCGTGCAGAACGTGGCGCATTATATTACAGGCGAAGGCGAGACCGGAGCGCCTTATTCCGGCTTCCTTATGATTTCCGACAGCTACAAGCCCACAGTCAGGAATTGCATATTGACGCCTCACTTCACCTATTACACCGTGGGCTCCGGCAAGAGCATCACCCCCATGGGCTCCTACGAGTGCCAGGTCACCAATACGATCGACCTGACCTTCGAGGGCGTCATTCAGTCCAAGAGCATCAACGACGTGTTCTATTGGGGCGTGTTCGCGTCGAACTTCTCGAGGAATATGAATTTTAAACGCGATATCATCTCGAGATTTGACGCTCATATGGGCGTCTCGAACGTCAATCTCATCGACTGCACCTTCGGACATCAGGGCATCAACCTTATCGGCTTCGGCACCGCGCTTATCGATGGCTGCACCGTATTTGCCAAGAATATAATCAACCTGCGGGACGACTACGGTTCCACGTGGAACGGCGACGTCGTGATACGCAACTCGGTCTATTACCCCATGAACGGCAGCAAGGCCAGTGCGGCTCTTATCGGCGGCAACAACACGTACGATCACAATTTCGGTTACACCTGCTACCTGCCGCGCCACGTCACAATTGAGAACCTGTTCATTAACGACAGCAATCCGCTGATCGAGGGCGCAAATCCCACGGTGTTCGGAAACATTAACCCCGAATACAACTCCGACAGCTACAAGGGCAAATATCCGATGGAGATGACCGAGTCCGTCACCGCGAAGGGCGTCACCACCTACTCGGGAATGGCGCTGATCGTGGCCGACAATACGTACATGTTCGGCGGGGTGCAGCTGACGCTTGGGGATTGAGGATTTGGAGAGCTGAGGCCGGAGACGCGAACGGTTCACACGTCAGCGTGCTCAGTGAGAGGCTCAATATGCTGCGCGGTGGCCAGAGGCAAGCGATTTCTGCAGCTGTTGAATGAATAGGATTCCGCGTCTGCATTTTGAGACACGAACGGTTCACGCGTCAGCGTGCTCAGTGAGAGGCTCAATATGCTGCGCGGTGGCCAGTGAGTTATCAGCTATGGGACGCGGGCTGCGAGTCCGCCACTTCGCGGCAGCGATGGAACACGGGTCACGATACCGTCTCTGCGAAGTTTCCAAAGGAGATATTTAAAACAATGAACGACGTACAATTCATGGCAGGCGCGTCAATACAGGATGTTACGCCGCCGGTCGGAACGCTTCTTTACGGGTACGTGCCCGATTCAGTCA
>JAGDAX010000160.1 GCA_017848335.1 Clostridia bacterium
GACGGCTTCATCGGCCTTGACGCGTTCAGAGCAATCGTCAACCACCCGGCCTTCGAAGGGCTGCCCTTCTGCCTGGAAACACCGCAGGAAGACATGGCAGGGTACGGCCGGGAAATCGCGCTGCTGAAGAGCCTGCGAAGCTAACCCCTCCTCTGCGTGACAGTCCTGCGAAGCTAACCCCTCCCTCGCCCGGATTCCGCAGAACAAAAAAACAGACCTCCCTGCGTTCGTCGGTCACGCCTTGAATCGGGAGGTCTTTTTCTTATGCTTATACCGGCGGCGGCAAATGCCGCGCGTTTTCATCTCAGGCCCCGTCAGGCTCCGAAAGCCTTTCAACCCATGCCGGAGCCCGGTTTTCAACTCAGGCTTTGCAAGTCAAGATCTCAGATCCGGCCTTGCAAAACAGATCTTCCGATCAGTCCTCGACCTGCGTATCCGTCACGTCGGGCGAGTGGTCGCCGCCGGTCTCTCCTGAGGTTTCCGTGGGCGCCTCTGTGTCGCCGGAGGTCCCGCTCGGATTCTCGGTCTCGCCTGAGGTTTCAGTGGGGTCGCCGCTGTCGTCCGGCGTCTCGGTGGGCATTTCAGTTTCCGTGACGTCAGGGGTCTCGGTCACGGTCGGCTCGGGCGATACCGTTTCGACAGGCTCCACGCCCTCGCCGTATTTCTCGTAGGACACGTTGCCCAGGTTCTGCTCAGCGCCGCCCTGCTTCTTGGCGATCTTGTACTTGTAAACGGTGCCGGTATTCTCGCGGTTGACTCCGGACTCCACAAGGGTGCTGACCAGCACGATGGCCTCCGCGTCGGTGTCGGGCCCGTCAATGGTAATCTCGATATTGTTGCCCACGAACGCGGCGCTGATCCTCACGGGCGCGGACTTGGAATTCTTGACGATGAGGTCGAAGTTGCCGCCGGTGGTGGAAATGTATGCGTCGAAGCCCGAGATACCGTAGTTCGGGTAATACTGGCTGTTCCAGACTCTGGGCACCGAAAGGCCGCTCCTGAGAGCGCACTCGTAAAGCGCCGTAGCCACCTGGGAAATGCCGCCGCCGGGAATTGCTTCGCCGCGGTCGTTTACGTTCTCGCGGGCCTGGACAAATCTGTTGGCGGAGCTGATGCCGCCGATGACGTCCAGGAAGCTCATTTCCTCGTCCGGAAGAAGCTCGACCGTCCCGATAAGCTCGCAGGCCCGGGACATATTCTCGCCCCTCTGATTGCGGCCGCCCTCAATGCCGTCGCTGAAGGGATCCGCCGTGTTGAGGCTTATGACCCTGCCGAGACGCGTAGTATAGAGGTTCTTCTTGAGGTCCGCGGCGGTCTTGTCGGCCTTTACGGGCACGTACTGAAGCAGAGAATACGGGATATTCTCGCCGGCGTTGATCTTGTTCACAATATCCTTGAGGGCCACGGGATCCAGCGTTCTGCCGCTGACGTCGTCCGTGGTCTTTATGGGCGAATGCACCGTGCCGCCGTCCTTGTAAAACTCGGCGTCCACCGGAGGCAGGTAGGCCTCGTTCATAATGAGGTTTGCGTCCAGCGGCTTGAATTCGGAGGCCTCGCTGCTGATCTCGATGGTCACGTTGGCGACGCCGCCCTGGTTGCGGATGTTGACCAGATTGTGCTGGATCTCGTCAATCATCTTTTCGAGATCCTGACGGAACTTGTCCCTGTCCACGCGGGCTCCGTTCTTGCCGGACGTAAACACAACGCCTTCGTCCCTGACGTCAAATGCCGGATCCACCACTGCCGAGAAGCCGCGCTCGCCCGCCAGCTCGATGACCTTCTGTATGCCACCGCCGTCGTAGCCGTAGGCGCACTGTATGTCGTACGGCGTGTCCTTGAGCTCGTTGATCAGCCGTATGCGCTCGCTGTCGCTGCCCGTCCTGGCGTATTTGTATGCCTCATCGGCAATCGCTTCGGGGTCGGGGCACGTGAAGAAATCCGTCACCGGGTACGCTTCCTCGAAGGAGTCTCCCAGCTTCACGGTAACCTTCGCCTGCTCCACGGGCGTCACGTAATTTTTGCGCACGTAATTCGCCACCTCGTCGCGCGTCATGCCGCCAAGGTCATACCCGTTAATGCGAATGCCGCTGTAAACCTTGTCGCTGCCGAGGGTGTTGCTCTTCACCAGCTTGTATGCCAGGAATATGCCCAGCCCCAGCACCGCCAGCACCGCCACCGCGATAAGAATGGTCTTGAGGCCCTTGTTCTTGTCCGTGAAGACCGAGTCGAAAAACTCATCGTCGAAATTTTCCTCGTCCTGAGTCTCGCCCTCCTCGTCAACGTCCTCCTCGACCACGTCCCTGACGGGCTTGGGAGTCCTGCCGCCCGAACCGCCGGAACCGCTGCCGGAGCTCTCGCCGGAGCCGCCTGCTCTGTCGGAACCGCTGCCCGAAGCAGAGCCCCGCCCCGCACCTCTCACAACTGCGCCCGTGTGGTAGATCTTTACGTCCTCGTCTTCGAACTCCCCGTCAAGGTCCTCACCGCCGCCTTCGCCGTCCGCGTCTCCGTCATCGCCGAAGAAAATGAAGGAATTTTCCTCATCGCGGTCAGCCCCGTAATTGCGCCCGCTGCCGTCGGCGTAGGAATCGTCCTCCACGTCGAAAAGGGGCGCACCGCTCCTGGAGCCGCCGTTTGAGCCGCTCGAGCCGTTGGAACCATTGGAGTTGTTTGAGCCGCCGGAAGAGCCGCCGCTCGAGCCGTTGGAGCCGCTTGAACTGTTTGAGCCGCTTGAGCCGCCCTCCCCGTTCGTATCGTCGGAATCAAAAGACACGTTCTTAAAGGGGTCAAAATCCCTGAAGGAATTGGAATATCCCGTCCTGGGCCCCTTATTCTCCGCCATCATTCTGACCCCGTAGCTGTCGGTTTCCTGCTTAGCGCCGAAATAGGCCCTGTCATAAGGGCCTCTAATGGTTTTATTATTGCCGGTGTCGTTATCGTTTTTGTTTCTGTTTATATTGTCGCCGAAGCGATTGTTATTTATCCAGTCCTGAGGCATGAACAAATGCTCCCATCATACGTTTTCCAAGTTGAAGAACATCCCGAGAATCGAAATGCCTGACCTCCGAGAGGCTCCCCTCCGGAACAGTGTGTATTGTACAACATTTGAAGGGGCACCGCAAGGGGTGTTGTGCCGCGGGCTCTACTCCCGTGAAGCCCGTTCGGGGCATGGGAAGGCATTCCGCAGCATATTCAACCGGTCGTTCGAATAGTTTTTCGCCCGGAGCAGCGCGGTCACTTGCCGGCCATCCTTTTGCACCACGCGACAACGTCGGCCTCGCTGAACAAATACGTAAAGATCCTTTTTTCTCTCCGGAGATCCTTCCTGACCAGATCGGCAAGCAGCCTTGAGCAGAGCTCCGCGTCGCCGTTTCTGTTCTCGATGTGGAAGTCCAGCGCGAAATTATCAAAGATCGGCGAATAATATATGTCCCCGTTCCCGTCTCTAACAAGATCGATCACCGAAACATAACCGCTTTCTATCCAGTACATGTCATCCATCTGGAATGTACCGTCGTTTAGAAACAACAGGTATTCGTTGCCCGGCATAAACCGGAGCTGATGCTTGATGCGTTTTTGTGACGTTCCGGCCTGCTTCACTATAATGTGCTCCGGCAGGTCGCCTTTATACGTTTTGAGGACCGTCGCGGCATAAAAGGTTCCGAATCCGTTCTCATTGTCATATTCGCCCATCCAGCTTTCTATCCTGACGGCGGCAAGCGCGGTCACTTTCTCGAAATCGCCGTCGGGCGTGCAGGGGCCCGCCAGGCTGACGCTAAGTTCCGAAACGTCTCCTTCCGGCTCCGGCGGATAGACCGGCTCGCTTTCGATGGCCTCCTTTAGGGACATATTCAAGTAGTTCTCGTAAACACCTTTGGGTGTATCTTTTGTCGGAGAACTGCATGCAGGAACAGCCAGGACAGTCATAAGCGCAAATACAAAAAAGACTTTTCTGATA
>JAGDAX010000161.1 GCA_017848335.1 Clostridia bacterium
ATTACCGGGCAGACTTTCGATTCTCGCGAACCGCCCCATTACCGGGCAGACTTTCGATTCTCGCGAACCGCCCCATTACCGGGCAGCCTTTAAATTCTGCGGCAACCGCCCCATTATCGGGCTGACAAAATATTGACAACAGGCCCTCTGGGCCGCTAAAGGAGCGCACATGCTATGATCGGAATCTCCTCATTTATATCCATCGCAATAATGATAGCCGGGGGCCTGATACTGCCCGTCGGCGTCAGTCTCTGGTGGATTCTGGCAAAAAAAGAAAAAGTCACCACGGTCCTTATCGGCGCTGCCACGTGGTTCCTTTTCGCGATGGTTCTCGAGACCCTCCCCAAGATGCTTTTCTTCAACCCTGCGCTGCCGATTGGCAGAGCGGTAATGGGCAACACGGTGCTTTTCACGGTGATCGGCGCGTCGCTGGCGGGCATTTTCGAGGAGACCGGCCGCTTCATCGCCTTTAAGACGATCCTCCGCAAGCGCACCCACAGAGAAACGTCCATCTCCCACGGCATCGGTCACGGCTGCTTCGAGGCGCTTTACGTTATGCTCGCCGCCGGAATTCAAAACCTGGTGTTCGCCATAATGATCAACGCCGGCTTGTTTGACGGACTGGTGGAGCAGGCAGCCGCCTCCGGAACAGACGTGTCGAGCCTGAAAGCCCTTCCCGCGCAGCTGATGGCCATGACGCCGGTGACCGGCCTTGTTGTGATCTACGAACGCGTCCTCGCGATAATCCTTCACGTCGGGCTGTCGGTGCTGGTCTTTTACTCCGTCCGCAAATCCAAGGTGTGGATGTATATTCTCGCGATAATACTTCACGCGCTCTTCGACGTACCGGCAGTGCTTTACCAATCCGGCGTTTTGAATCTGTACGTGGTGGAGGCAATATTCACCGTGTATTCCGTCGCGTTCTTTGTGATAGTGTATTTTGCGCTGTACAGAAAGGATAAGCCTGAATTGCAGGAATTGGAACAGGAATAAAAATGGAGCCTCCGGCCTCCGGTCAAATGCCAAAGACCGGAGGCCGGAGACCGGCGGCAGGATGCAAAAGGCCAACTCCTAAAGGCCGGAGGCCAAACGTCGAAGATCGTCCCGGGCAGGTTCCGGGCTATGAGTTATCGACTGTTAGTTATGACCTTATGGCCTCAGCTTGAAACCGTGGGCCTTCAGACTTTGGAACATATAACGATCACGATCATTATTCACTTACCCTGTTGTATTGTTCTGCCATAGCTTTTACAGGATTATTGCAGAACAAATCCGCGGAATAGCCAAGACCAATTTACACTTTCCCACGGATTTTTCGTCCAATTTTTACACTTTTCCATGGATTTTTTCACCAAATTTTACACTTTTCCACGAAAAGCCCGGCCGAACGAGCGTCCCATAAGTGCCGCCTCCGCCCTGCAATCCCAAAAAAGCAGACGATCCGGAGACCGTCTGCCGCAGTTTAAGCTGATTTAAGCAAATCCAAGCAAATCCAAGCAAATCCAAGCAAATCCAGGCAAATTCAAGGCCTGTCTAAGCCTGCCTAATGCATATTCGCATATTTATTTTCACAGATCCCTCGCCAACGCCCGGAAAACCCAGCGGAGTATAAAAGATCTCAGAAAAGCTCAACCCCGTCAGAAGCTCAGACCTTGTCGAAAGGTCAAAGTATTCTTGCGCCTTCTCACGCCTTCCGCTTGTCCTTACCCCTTCTGACCAGCCCCTTCACCAGCGCGGTCACCGAAACAATGATCGGCGTCGCCACCACCAGCAGCGTTGCGAAGTTGACGCTTGCCGAGAAAGCGATCGGCAGGATGCCGAAGCCTACGTTGGCGGGCCCGTCAAGGTTCCCCTTCAGCGCCAGGAAATAGAAGACCGCGGAGGCCGCGGATACCGCCAGCAGCACGAGGGCCAGCGGGAGAGTGTATGCCCTGCGCTTCTCGGGGGTGAGGTTATTGTAGAACAGCTCCCAGACCGCGACCGAGAGGAACGCGACCAGCGAGACGAGCATCATTGCTACGCTGTAGAGCACGTAGCCGTGGGTGAAGTCCACGATGAAAATACTGTACGTAAAGCCGCAGAAGCCGTAGAGGCCTATCAGCAGCCAGAACGTCCTGAAGAAGCTCCGGACACCCCTGCCCCGCTTTTGGAGAGGCGCCCTCGAAGGGCCGAAGAATTTCTGCTCCTTGGAATTGCTGCGGAGAAACGCCAGGATGCCGACGCCCAGCAATATGAAAAGCACAGCATACAGCACCGAGTCCAGCGGATAGAACGGTGACGGCGCGCCCTCAACGAGGGACAGATATCTGCCCATGAAGCGCATCACGACGACGTAGATTATTATTATCGCGCCAAGCACAATGCCGATGATCGCGTGCTTCTTCGCCTTGGCGGTCAGTATTTCCCGGCTTTCGTTCCTGTAGAAGGTGTGGGCGGCCATGAAGCCGCTCAGCGTCAAAAAGAAGGTCAGGAATATCGGGCAGGACCTCAGGGCGTCCCTGAGCGCCACGTCGGCGGAGGCACAGACTATGGAGCCTATGCAGTCCGAGAGGCAGTACAGGAAATTCATGAACGTAAAGGCGGTGATGACAAAGAGCACAGCCAGGCAGACCGTCACCAGCAGCGACTGTCTTTTCTGCCTGCCGTCCGATCCCGCGAGGACAAAATTATTACGGTCAAATATGTTTTTCATCACCATTTCACCCAAACGGCAAAGTCTCCGTCTTCCCTTTCGTTAAAGTAGAGGTGCTCCAGCTCGAAGGAGCCGTCCTTACCGGTAAGCGTCACCAGCGACGCCCCGATGAGATCGAAATTCTCGGTAATGCCCACGGATCTGAGCCCCGCCTGCATCGCCTCGTCCTCCGAATTCACGTCAATATGCGCAAAGTAGAGCTCGTCGCCCGTCTTGACGCCGAGACCTATCACCACGCCCTCGTATTCCACCGTCCAGTCGCAGTTGTGCGCGTGGCCCATGAACGCCGCCTTCAGGTTGTGGTCCTTCGCCCTGTCGATAAAGTCGCTGGCGTACTGTTCCTTGCCGTTGTCCGCAAATTCCTCCAGCCTGAAAAACTTGTGCCTGAGATCCGCGCCGTTTTGCGTAACGTCGAGCCAGGCCTTCTCGTTCTCGTCCTGCGGAATGTGGTAGTAGGCGATGACGGGCACGTCCTCTCCGGCCAGCTCATGCTCGCTTATGAACCAGTCCGTCTGCTCCGGCCTGATGTAGTCGTAATCCCTGAACACGGCAAGCTCAGTCTCCGAGAAGCTGGCGCCCGAGTCGATATTCGCGATCATCCAGGCCACCGGCGAATTTTTGGTGCCGTCCTCAGTCAGGTTGATGATGAAATTGCTGCGCCCGTAAAGGTCATCCGACGGCTCAAAGTACAGGCAGTGCTCCGCTTTCCTGAAGCGGTTCCCCAGCTCGTTGGGGTTGTACAGGCAGTGCATGTCGTGGTTTCCCCAAATCGGCGCGTACACAAAGCCATACTCCTCCGCCTTGCGCTCAAAATAATCGATAAACGAGGCAAGATGGTAGCTGTTGGCCAGCATGAACATGTCGCCCGTCAGCTCGACAAGGTCGATCTTCGCCCCGTCACCCTGCGTTTCCTTAAGGTGCCTGCTGACCTCCTCGAGAAGCTTGTCAATGTAATTCATCGACGCTCTGGTGGAAGAATTCACGTTCCAGTGAATGTCCGTCAGCTGAAGAATGTTGAAATTGTCGTGATACCGGACCGTGAACACGTAGTCCTCAAGGTGCTCGGCGGAACGCTGCGGCGCGCTGCATCCCGAAAGAGACAACGCGATAACCGCCGCCAGAGCAAACGAAACAAGCAATGGCAGTTTCTTTTTCATGTTTCCTCCAATAGTAATGAATCCGGTCGTTAAAACCCGTTGAGAATTAAAACCCACCGGGAATGGTAGCACAAACGGGCGGCGTATGCAAGATTGAACCGGGGGAATCGGGGCGGCGGGAACCCGTTGTTCAAGACCATCCATTTAAAATTTGCGCAATCCCGGGAAGCGCCACACCTTCTTCACCGTCTGCACCTTCTTCATTTTCTTCACCGTCTGCACCTTCTGCACCTTCTGCACCTTCTTCACCTTCTGCGATGACCCGGAGGGCTTAGGACATACTTAAAAGACCCGAAAAAGCTTAAAGAAAACTTAAAGCGCCGATTCGGTGTTCCGCAAACGTCAGTAAATTAAAGCCTGAAATTCATGCATTTTGGGGCTTTCCTTCCGGCGGTTTTGCAAGGTCTGTTTTTGTTCGATCAAGAAAGTAATATTTACACTTTTAATGCCCGTTTTTTTGAGAAAATACGCTTAAATCTCCTGAAAATCAGACAATTATACGTTTTATACAATCTAAACTCAAATGTCACCTTCGCCGCCCGATCGTGTGTTTTGAAAAAACTTCCGAAGCTCTTTATTTGCGCAGCGGCACGCGACGCCGGCAAGTGTAGATTTTGCCTAAAATAAGGTGTCCGTATGAACGCAAATTTAAGAATTCACCGAATGTATGCGCGATAATTTCCATTATTGCACATTGTCTCCGGCGATCATCGCGGATGCCGAAAAATCACTTGCGTTCTGTAAAATTCAATTGATATAATGCGTTTACAAA
>JAGDAX010000162.1 GCA_017848335.1 Clostridia bacterium
ATTCTCTGTGCATTGCAATAGGCAGACTGTCTTCCATTTTTCCTCCAAACACAGCTGAAACAGCTGAAATTATATTTCGCCGGTCACGCCGACGCAATCTAACCCTTGACAGCTCAGGCAAGGTCATTGCCTGAATCTCAGCCAAGGTCATTGCCTGAAGCTCAGGCATGGTCATTGCCCGAATCTCAGGCATAGTTTTTGCCCGAATCTACTGCAGGTTCTTTGCCAAAATCTCCGGCAAGGTCTATGTCTGAATCCCGGAAAAGTCTTTGCCAAAAGCCCTGTCAAAACCCTCGTCAAAACCCCTGATCGAATCAAAAAGCTGATCCCGGTTTCGACACCCCAGAATGAGAGCCGTCGGGAACGGCGACTCCAGCATCTTCCGGAGCGCAAGCCGCGCCGCCGACGATCCCAGTCTCCCTGCTTCCTCAAAAAGCTCGCGGTACAGCTTAATATTTTCCTCGCAATAATAACGGTCCCTGCACTTGCCGGGCTCCATCACAGGGCTCCCGTTCTCCGCAAACCGAAGCTTGGAGAAGAAGCCCTTCGCCTGCGCGCTGTATGCAAACAAAGCCTTGCCGGAATTCTTGAGATAGTCAAAATATTCATCGTCCATCTCGGCAAGAGTGCTGTCGTATACCCTTCCGGGCGCCGTCTTCGCAAGTCCCCATTTGATCTGAACCGCCGGCACCGGATCAAGCCCCGCGCCCTCCGCCCAGGCATCTGCCTCGCGCATCCTCCGAACGCCGAAATTCGAAAACCCGTATGCCCTTATCAGGCCTTCCTTCTTGAAGTCCTCAAGATACTGAATAAACTCTCCGCAGCTTCTGCGCGGATCGTCCCTGTGAAGCCAGTAAATATCTACACAGTCGATCCCCAGACAGGAAAGGCTCTCCGTAAGGTCACGCCTCACCTCGTCGCGCCCAAGCCTTGACGCGGAACAGTCCGAAAGCTCCGGGAATCCGCCCTTTGTGCAAATCGTCAAATACTGCCTTTTTTTGCTCTCGCGAAGCCAGCGGCCGATGGTCTTTTCGGAGGAATGCTTCTCACCGGGAAGGTAATCCGCATAAACGTGAGCCGTGTCCACCGTCCTTCCGCCAAGCGAAAAATAGCTGTCCAAAAGCTCGAACGCGTCCTCGGGCGAAATCGTCTTTCCGTAGTAATCCGTGCCCAGCACGAAAGCGGACACAGGTATGTCTGTACCCGGCAGCTCAAATACTTTCATCAGCTGAAGGACGCCCTGTAGGCTTTGAGCTCATCGATCTCAGCCCTGATTTCCGCCTCAATATTCTTGATGTCTCTTGAAATATCGTCGGCAGTCTCCACCTCGGGGCGCTGAGCGTTTCTGTGCATTTTGGGCCTGTTGTCTGCATGGTCCCTCTGCTGGTGGTTCCTTTGGTTATTGTAATTAGGCTTCTGCTTAGGGGGTCTGTCGCCTTCGCCCTTTTCGCCGCCGCGGTCCTGGGCATTCTGTCCCGAAGCCGGGTTATAAGAATTTCTCTTTTTATACCCGCGGTAATTGTCCTGCCTCTTGCCGTCCTGATAATATTTGTTGTTTCCGCCTTTTCTGTAGCCGGATTGCTTGTTGTTTTCCTGACCCATTAATTCCTCCAATTAAAAAATCGAACAAATCGTCTGCACTTTTGCGTCATTCGCCCTTCCTTGCGTGCGCCCGCAAAGCGCAGCCAACCGTATTGCGCCGTCAGCGCAACCTGATCAAATCTCAACCCGCCGAACCGTAATGCCTGCAAACCGGGATCCTGTGACCGTCCTCATCCGTGAAGATTATATAATCCGGCCGCTCTTCCTTGCGCATCAAGCCCATCGACGCCAGCGTTTCGAGGCAGCTTCTCACCGCGTACAGATCGAACTCGGGATACCGGTCGCGAAGCTTCTCTCTCAGGCATTCCACGTAGAAGACCTCGTCGCTCTCAAAAAGCTGCAGGTCGCCTCTGGACTCGTCCCACGCCGAAATATGGTCACGCTCAATATGCCCGGCAATGAAATACACAGGCTTCACGAAGGATCCCAGCCTGTATTCCCTTGCGGAGACGGCGGAGCCCCCGAAGGCATCGCCCTCAAGGTCCTCAAACGCACCTTCGCAGACTGTCGCGTCATCCGCAGGCACGTCGAACATGATAATACAGGAATCGTCGGGAACACGCGCTTTAGGTACCCTGGCAGTACACCTTGCGGCAGGCTTATCGGAGTCCCACGGAGCATTTTCGGTAAGTCCGGGAATATGTTTTGAGGCGTCAAAGCCCTCGGTGATAAGCATCGCGAGTATTTCTTTTTTTTGTACTGTGTAAAGTCTCATCTCTCCAACGTTTCCTTAATATCACATACAAATTCAGTATACACCTTACGTGCCCGATTTTCAACGATTTTTCCGCATTTTCGCGTTTTCGCTTTTTGCAGCCTCAATAGCTGTCACGTCGCTGCCGCATTGCAGTTACGTCGCTGCCGCATTGCAGTTACACCGCTGCCGCATTGCAGTTACGTCGCTGCCGCATTGCAGTTACACCGTTGCGGTATGCTGCTGTTCCGGCCGTCAGGCACGGCCCGGCAGACCTCCGCTCTTACGGAACATTTGTTCCGCTGCAGTGTAAATTATACGCCCCCGGCAATCACTTGTCAAGGGCTTTTTCAAAAAAATCTCAGAAAAACTCAAAAATAATTCCCGAAAATTCACACAAAAAAATCACCGGAATTCTACGGCAATCCTCAGTAATCGCAGTAAGCTTTTGCCGGTTTTCAGACCTGATCATTGCTTGAGCTTTACGAAAGATGCACAGTTTTCTCAGGTGACTTCAATCCCGGAAAGCGCGGAGAACGCGGCAGCGCGGCAGCGCGGCAGCACAGAACGGAGCAGTACCGCAGATATGAGGCCGGGGCGAGGTGAAGCATTATCGGGCAGAGGGAATGAGCGCTCTCCTGCCTCTCCGCATTATCGGCAATATCTCCAATCAGGCATCCACTCGAATCGTGGCCGCCTTTACCGGCGAGCAGGTCAAGACCTTCGCCCGCGCATCCTCCAAAACCAACCGGACAAAAGTCAAAAATCCACCAGATAGATCCCGATGCTTATCTGACAGAACGACCCCTTCCGCTCGATCTTCCTGACCTTGGCGGCCAGCATCTTGCCGGCGTCCATCAGCCGCGCAAAGACGACGTTGTCCTTCTCGGGCACGTACCCCAGCTTCTTTTTGCTCTCCGTAAAAAGCAGGATGGCGTTCTCGTCGAACTTGTTGGCCTCGCGGAGCAGCGTCAGCCTGTCGTCGGGCTTTAACTCCTCCAGCACCGAGGCGTCCTCGAGGTGCGTCGTGCCTGCCACGTACGAATCGAACAGGTGGATTTCCCTGATGAGCGGCTTCAGCATTTCGCCCACGCCCTTGTCGCGGATAGCCTCGATAAGTCCGCCGCCTTCGTTTACAATGATCTCATTCGACATAAAAACTGATACCTCCGTCCGCAATAAGCTTCATGACGACCGCGTTAAGCTCGCCGTGGTAGCGCCTGTAGGTTTCCAGTTCCTCCTCGAGCTCCCGTTTCTTCGCGTCAATGGCATCCTCGTCCTCCACCAGGTTTCTCAGCGTATAGGGCTCGGTGCTCACGATGTGCTCGATTTCCTCATGAACTTCAGCGATCCTGTCGTCTAAATCGGGAATTTCCGCGGACCCGCCACCGCCGCTTCCTGCGTCCGCAAGCGCCTTCCTCGCAATCACCTCAAGCTCGGTAAGCTCCTTCACGTCATTGCGGTGATAGGCCGAAACGATGCGGTGCCAGATCTCAAGCATAGCTTCGAGGCTGCCGGTCAGCGGGTTGAGGTCCGGGTGCAGCAGCTTGGCGAGCTTGCGGTAAAGCTCCTTTGAGCGCTTCACCTCGTAGGCTGACGATCTGCCGGCATTGCGGGCCGCCTCGTAATCGTGAAGCATCCTGTCGAGGTTGCTGTAGTACTCGGCCATCTCCGCGTCAAGAAAGGCGTTGAGGGAGCTCGCGTCCACCGTTTCGCCGCGGTTGCGCGCGCTCTGGCAGTACGCAATGGTCTTTTTGCACTTCACGCACTCCAGCTTCTCCTCGTAGATCTGCGTAGCGAGCTCGCCGTAAAGCTGCCGGTAAACCGTCCATATCTGACCTGCCTCCTTCAAGAGCCGGTCGCGCTCCAGCAGCAGGTTTTCGTACTCCTCATATTTCGAATTGCCGGATTTGATAATGTCCATTCTGTCGTTCCGTCCCCCTGTTCAGTTTTTCCCTGTATGTCACGGCACTGCGCGAAGTCTGTTCTGCGCCGCCTTTACGGCACCACGCGAAGTCTGTCCTGCGCCGCCTTCACGGCAGCCCGCGAGGTCTGTCCTGCGCCGCCTTTACGGCAGCCCGCGAAGCCTGTCCCTCCGCTGCGTCTTTTTACGCTGCCCCGGCCTGTTCCCCGGCCTGTTCTCCGGCCTGTTCTCCGTCCTGTTCTCCGGCCAGCTTCCCGGTTTATTCTGCCGCTTCCCCGGTCTCCCGCCGCTCCAGCTCGAAATCACGAAGCTCCTCGTACCGCGCCGTCAGCTTCTCGCCGTCGACCTCCGCCCGCTTGAAGAAATCGTCAACGGTGCGAAACCACTTGTCGTCAAACCTCACAACCACTTCGCCGTCCTCGCGCACCGCCTCCACCTCGTGATCCTCGTCCTCGAACCGGAAGCGCACCTTGGCGGGCTCCCCGAGAATATAATACAAATCGTAAAGCCCGAACGCCTCCGCGTCGAATGGCCTCAGGCTGTAGGTGTCCAGTATCAGGTACTTCATGATGGTCAGGTTCCCGAAGAACGGGTTGTCCCGGATGCGCTTCTCGAGAGCCGTCCGTGCACTGCCGTAAAGGCGCAGCGCCTCGTCTGTACTGCCCTCGTCGGCGCGGATCTTGCCCAGGCGCGTGAATACCTCCGGGAGCGGAGCATGCGGATTCTTATTGTTTCTGATCATCGGATAAAGGCCCTCCACGATCTCCTTGTACCTGTCAAAGCTCTTCTCCACGTAGTAGCCGTTTTTGTACATATCCGCCATCTTGTAAGCCCCGACAATACTCCCCCGCCTGCTCGCCTGGTCGTAATAGTAGAAGGCCTTCTCGTAATCTTTCTCGCCCGTGCGTCCGTAGTACCAGATGTAGCCAAGCCCGAGCATCGCCTCATCGCTGCCGTACGCTGCCGCCAGCTCGTAGTACTTGAGGGCGAGGTCGAAATTCCTGCGGTCGTAGTAGTAACCGCCAAGCTCGAGAATATATTCCGGGTCCTGCGTCTCCTCGACAACATAGCTCAGCGCCTCCGTGTAGAGAAAATCGTCCTCCTCCGTCGGGTTGGTGATCATGTAGTATTCACGGATAATTCTGTGTGCTTCGTAAATGGTCATGGGGTGGTCCTTTCGTTGGTGCGGTCATGCATTATGGCTTGCCTGTACAATCCCGTTCAATAAATCGTCAGTCAATGGCGCGAAAAGAGCGTCCGCTCATCTCTGACGTCCGCTGTTATACAGGCTTAAAGCTGAAGCTGACTATGAAATGGGCGCTTTTGCCCGAATTTGCGCCTGCAAGTAAATAGGCCGAAAGAAAAACAATAAATGACTTCAAGTCTTCATTCATTTGCGGCACGTTCCCGAATATTAGTCAGTTTATCGCAGGTACAGTTTCAAAATAAACAGAATTTAACTGTTCCGACAAAAAGAGCA